>JAHEZG010000385.1:0-2668 GCA_023251195.1 Chitinophagaceae bacterium
AGTACCACTTGCGCGCATGTTGGTTAAGTGTTTTGCTTTAGTGACATTGATAATTAAATCACTCGGGCGAATGTGTTCACCAATTATCTGACCGCCATAAACATCTTCTCCCGGATCAATAAAGTAGGTTCCTCTATCAGCTAAACGATCAATTGCAAAACCGGTTGACATTCCTTTTTCCATTGACACCAACACACCCATATTGCGACCGGGAATATTTCCGCGCCAAGGTTCGTAAGCAACAAAGCGATGGGCGATGATTGCTTCACCTGCTGTTGCGGTCAACATATTATTTCTTAAACCAACAATACCGCGAGATGGAATCTGGAATTCCAAGTGTTGCAAATCTCCCTTGGTTTCCATCACCAATAATTCTCCTTTGCGCGCAGTAACCAATTCAATAACTTTTCCGGCAGATTCTTTCGGAACATCCACGCTTAGCATTTCTATCGGCTCACATTTCTTACCGTCAATTTCCTTGATAATAACTTTTGGCTGACCAACCTGCAATTCAAATCCTTCGCGACGCATGGTTTCAATCAGGATTGCGAGGTGCAAAATTCCCCTTCCGAAAACCAGAATCTGATCAGGTGATTCAGTGTCTTCTAAACGAAGTGCGAGATTTTTTTCCAACTCTTTATTCAAGCGATCACGCAAGTGACGGCTCGTAACAAATTTTCCTTCCTTACCAAAAAACGGTGAGTTGTTAATGGTGAAGAGCATGCTCATAGTAGGTTCTTCAATACTGATTGGGGGCAATCCTTCAGGATTTTCAGCATCAGCAACAGTATCACCAATGTCAAAATTTTCTATACCGAAAATGGCGCATATCTCGCCTGAGCGAACACTTTCCACTTTCATTTTTCCAAGTCCTTCGAATAAATAAAGTTCCTTGATTTTTGATTTCAGAATTTGTCCATCACGCTTTACTAAACTCACAAACATTCCTACATTCAAAGTTCCGCGCAATAATCTTCCCACTGCAATTCGTCCGGTATAAGAACTGTAATCAATGGAAGTGATTTGCATTTGTGGAGTTCCTTCAACATGAATGGCAGGTGGAATAGTATTTACAATTGTTTCTAATAATGGAGTTAAATCAGTAGTTGGTTGTTGCCAATCCAAACTCATCCAACCTTGTTTTGATGAACCATAAAGCGTTGGGAAATTCAATTGGTCTTCACTTGCATCCAATTTACAAAACAGGTCGAATAATAATTCGTGTGTTTCATCAGGTCGGCAATTCGGTTTGTCAACTTTGTTAACTACTGCAATTGCTTTCTTGCCTAACTCAATTGCTTTGTGTAATACGAATCGTGTTTGAGGCATCGGACCTTCAAATGCATCCACCAAAATCAATACACCATCAGCCATGTTTAATACTCGCTCTACTTCACCACCAAAATCGGCGTGACCAGGTGTATCAATGATATTAATTTTCACATCTTTATAATGAACAGAAACATTTTTTGCAAGAATGGTAATTCCGCGTTCGCGTTCAAGATCATTGTTATCAAGAATCAGTTCTCCTGTTTCCTGGTTATCGCGGAATAGTTTGCACTGGTGCAATATCTTGTCAACGAGTGTGGTTTTCCCATGATCGACATGGGCAATAATGGCAATGTTTCTGATTTCAGTCATTCTTTAAATTATGGTGTCCGGCGACAGTTATTTTTTCGGACGGCGAAGATAGGTTTTAGTTTCTTGTTTAAAGACTGTCGAAGAACGATTAATAACATAGTAATTGTTGGATTCAATTTGGGGAAAATCTGTAACCAAAAACACTTGATTAAAATATTTTGAAAGAAATTCTTCGATATAATTTAAGAACAACCCAATAGAACTTGCTTGAGAAATTTTACCAACTATTTTAGCGCCCCCAATTAGCCCGGGTGGCGGAATTGGTAGACGCGCTAGACTCAAAATCTGGTTATGGTAACATAGTGGGGGTTCGATTCCCTTCCCGGGTACGGAAGGGGAATTCATCTTTTTTAATGATGAATTCCCCTTTTTATTTTCACCTGAAACCCTTGACAGATCAACGATTCGGAGAAGGACATTATTAATTCTTTGGGTTCGATAACTACTTTTCTGTCGATCATACCCTAAACCTTCAGGAAATACCATTTTTTGAAAACGGAGTTTGTTATCAAGATCGCTGGAAGACCATATTTTACTGAGGTTTTGAGAAAGTGAGAGCGAATAATTTATGAAGTTTTCTGGGTTCGATAATTTTTCTGAAGGGTTTTGAGATTCGGTGATTAATTCAGTCAACTGGGATTCATATTTCTGTTTGAATTTTTGAAAAATTTCCTTATCAATATCCCCTTCAACAAATTTTTCTTCGACATTTTCTATTTTTTCTTTCACTGCATTTTGTCTTTTTCCAAAATCATTTTTATCATTTTCAATGGATTGATTCATGTATTCAAAGGTCAATTTTAATTGCTGTTTAAGTGGATTGATTAAAGCTGGTTTTACCTCAAATGTTTTCAGCAATTCCATAAATTGATCGTGCATTTGTTTAGCGCTTACATTGCATTTACATCCTATCTTATTGCACTTATAATAATATAGTTTTTTCTTTTTTACTATATAGGCAGTCCAAAATGTGCCACACTTGACACATTTTATAAATCGTTTTAACGGAATGTTTTCATCCTCCTTA
>JAHEZG010000385.1:2678-3272 GCA_023251195.1 Chitinophagaceae bacterium
GTGAGATTGATGATATCGTTTTAAAATGTCATTTGCTTTTAAAAAAACCTCGCGTGATACTAATGGTTCCCAGTTTTTCCCTTCTACAATTTCTCCCAGCATTTTATTTGTAAGAAGTCCGCAATAAAAAATATTTCTAAAAATCCTGCTAAGTTGTTTTTCACGAATATTTATTCCGGACTTTTGCAAACGCAATGCTATTAATGATGACCGCATTCCATCAGCTTTATTTTTAAATGCTTTTGCTATTTCTTCGCCCTTTCGATTTATTACTGCAACACTATCACCATTAACAATTCGTCTGTCGTATCCCATGGGAGCCTTTCCCATAAAAAACCCTTTTTCCAATTGCTGCTTCATTCCCCTTACAGTTTTGTCGCGCCTTAATTCATTATCAAAATGTGAAAACAGAAATTGAATATTTTGATGTAATGCTCCGCTTGGAGTCATTGTGTCAATTGGGTTGGAAGCAGCAATAACCTGAATACCTTTTCCTCTTAAATGTTCGGTAATATAGATTGCATTAGGACCAGTTCTAGAGAAACGATCAGTGTCAGAAACAAAAATGAATTTTATATTCAGATTTGATTTTTT
>JAHEZG010000386.1 GCA_023251195.1 Chitinophagaceae bacterium
ATTGGTAACAGTTAATGAAACATTGTAAGTTCCGGGAGTTGTATATGATACTGTAATGACTGAGTCGGTTAATGAAGTGGCTGTGCCTCCGTTAGCAGTCCAGCTTCGGGTATCAACAAAACCATTTGTAGATACATCGCTGAAATCAATGGATGATCCAACACAAATGAACGGTGCACTTGCAATAAAATCTGCCACAGGTGTACAAACTACTGTGGGTCCAGATAAACCGGTTGCCACTAAATTATTTGAAGTCCATAAATTATTTCGGCCGCCCCATGTATTAGTGAGAGAAGCAATCATTCTTGATTTCTGTCCTTCGGTAAACATGCAGGAGCAATAAGAATATTCCATAAAATTCTGAACATTATCAAGTGAGCTTGAACAGGTAGCGCCAGCAAGGTTGCATTGCGACCATCCTTCAGTTGTAGGTGTGTCGTTCACATTATCATTGCCACAACTCACACCCGGTGAGTTTGTACTGCCCCATGTATGTTTAAGGTTAAAAAAATGCCCAACCTCGTGCGACAATGTATGCGACTTACTTAAGCTGCTTGTTCCAATGCTGCCACAATAATCAGAGCGCATAATAATTCCATCAACCGAACCACTGGGAGCGGTCCCGGGTAAGTAGGCATAAGCAGCTGCACCATCAATGCTTTTTACAACCCACACATTTAAATATTTATTGCTGGGCCATGGATTTAGTTTTGAATTATCATCGCCAATAAAAGTTTCAGTTGAAACAATCCGTTCAATACCATTTGTGCAGTTTCCGTTCGGGTCTTTTTTTGCGAGCTTAAAAACAAATCCGGCATTGGCAGCAATTCCGGTAAAGGCCGAAACAATGTTCACTGCATCGGCATTATTCAAACTAAAATCTTCGTTGATTACTCTCATTTCATCCAGTATCTGCGCATCAGAAATATTCTCTGTTCCGTATTCATGAATGATGTGAAATACAACCGGTATGGTGTAAATCTGTTTTTCGTTTGGATGTGTTAAATATTGTTGGGTAAACAATTCAATCTGATCAACTACAAGTTGTTTTTCAGGATGGTTAGCAAGCGACAGGTTCACCATTTCAGCAGACTTGCAAAAAAGTTTTATGTTTTGTGCAGAAATAAAAAACACATTAACAAAAAGCACTGAAAAAACAATTGTCACAATTCGGAATTTGCTCATTGAATTAAAATTGATTTAAAGGTTTCAAATGTATTCTAAAAATTCAAAGTTAAGCGGTTAGCCCTTCACCGTAATTGACAACTACCCATACTGAATAATTTATTTACAATCCAATGACAGATTGTTTTTACAGGTTCGTTGAAAACGAGAAATAAATATTTCTATTCACCGCAATCACATTCGCCATAATACAAACAAGGCGCTCTGCTTTCTTCTGACCAGGCCCCATTGTGTTCATGCAATACAAAACCTGGATTAAATAAAATATAAAAATCCATTTCGGAGCGATAACAACCAGCCGGAAATTTAATTTGATAAAAGAAAGGGCCGTAACCATCAGCAGGAATTAACGAATAATCTGCTCGAACATCCAACAATTTTCCGTTTAAATAAATTACTGACCACCTTGGTTCAAATTGAAAATTTTCGTTAACCGAATCGGCAGTGCAATACAGAATTTCGATAGAATCGCTTATAGAATAAGTACAGTTTTTTAAATCAATGGGGTAAACAATATTCTCAGGTGAAGCACCTAAATAGTTTGCATCGTCTTTTACTTCCAGATAAAATTTACCACTTGGTTGTCTTGTCCACCGATAAGAATAGTCTGAATCATAATTTATTCCCAGAACTGTTTTTTGAAATTCAGGAACAACAAATTTTTCAAAATCAGTAATTGAATTGAGTGGTTCTGAAAATAATTTTCCTTCAGTAACACTTCCTCCGATGATGTAATATACTGAATCTGTTTTGACGCTGAGTTTTAATTCGCCCATGAGAAAAACCGGATCGGGACTGGTACAACATTCTTTTTCGGTGATTGAATGCAGGTTAATGAACGAACCTGTTTTTGCAATTCCATTTTTTGTCAGAATGGTTAGTGATTTAAATTGACCGAAATCGTGAACCGAATCATTACGCAATAAATAATATTCGCCGGTTTTATTCAATTCATAAAATGGCAAGGAAGATTGAGCAAAACCAGTTGCTGAAATCAACACCAATAAAAACTGAAAACCGATAATAGAATACTTCATTTGAAAAATTTGAAATTTATTAAAGTGAAATAAAAAAACCGATTCGGGATGAATCGGTTTTTTTATTGCTGATCTTAAATACAGCTTATTTCAGTTTTACAATTTTTGAATGCAAGGTGTTTGTTCCATCCTGCAATTGTAAAATATAAGTTCCTGCTGATAATGATTGAACATTTAAAATGGTTTCAGCTGATGTAGATTTTTTATCCATCACTTTTCGTCCGGCCGCATCAAACAATTCAATAACCAATTGACTTCCAGCACCGGCATATTGAATAACCAATTCGGTATTCATTGGGTTTGGATAAATTTTCATGTTCGCGTTTGCAGAACCTACCTCATCTATACCAATGTAAATAACCTGAAAGCCGGCAATGTCATCGCGGTTGCGGGGCAATAATTTCCAGTTACTGAATGCATAAGTCAGTTCGCCATAGATGTAATTTAATTGCGCATTCAAAATCAATGAATCCGTATTGAATCCGAATCCGATGTCGTTTGAAAAATCATCGCAACGCAAACCTGAAGTAGTGGTCGTGTTTTTATAAATGCTCCACTCGCCAAAATTTCCGGGTGCATCAGGGTTGGTGCTTACCACATAAATCGAATCGTATTTTAACAACATGCTTTCATACGGTTCGGTAAAATTGAATTTGCCTGCTTTCACACTATCAATATTTAAATTGGCTATTGCAGCTGGTAATGGATTGCCTGAAGTCAACACGGTAAATACAACAGAATCAAGTGAGGTGATATTGAAATTTTCTTTCACAAATGCCTTTGTGATTTTTACATTATCGCCACGCTTCAATGAAGTTAATCCGGTTCCGATTAATGAAATTCCGTTCCATGGTAAATTGCTGCTTTGAATAAACACACTTCCTAAATCATACAGGCTGCCTGATTCGCTCATTACAATTCCCTGCACATTCATGTTGCTGATTGATTCATTTGAATACGGAGATGCAGAATACCCAAGCGGATGCCATTGTAATTGCTGAATACTGGTGATGCCTGAGTTGAGTACCAGGTAAAATTTGTT
>JAHEZG010000068.1:0-6467 GCA_023251195.1 Chitinophagaceae bacterium
TCTTTTCTACCTAAACTATATGTCATAAACTTTTTAAGAGTTTATGGTGGCTTTAGCGCGGAGGTTCACCTCTTCCCTTACCGAACAGAGAAGTTAAGCTCCGCTGCGCCGATGGTACTGCACAACAATGTGGGAGAGTAGGTCGTCGCCATATTTATAACCCTGATTCAGCTTGCTGAGTCAGGGTTTTTTTATTTAAAACTATTTGTAAATTTTCTTTAATTTTTTTAGAAGTAATAATTTCTAATTATACTTGCTCAAATTAACGGCATAATATTTTCAAACAAATCATAAAATAAATTCATGAAAAAAAACTTTTTCTGCTTGGTGGTTTTAATGATTTCTATTTCTTCATTTTTAAAGGCACAGGAAATTATTAAAGGTACAAAAAATACAGCATCATTAAAAAAAGGGAGCACTTCTCTACCACAAGTTCGATTTAAAACTGGGGAAATGATAATGATGAAGAATACTGATGAAGGAATGAATTTCGATATGTTAAAAAATGGAAAGACAATCCCGATGCTTGAGCCTTGTGTAGATTGTGTTTTTGGTCAAACTAGTGAGTTTGATATTGATGGAGATGGGAAGACTGAAGTATTAATTGGTTCAAGATTAACTGCCGAAACTTTTGAAGTAAAAATTTATAAGAAAGCAGAATTTGAAGTTGAATATAAATTATTTGCAACCATCAATGGACAGGATCATTGTGAATTTTCTGGGGATAACACTGTAAAAATATTTACGATTGATTTAAAAGTAGCTCATTTGAAATTCAAATCAGATGGTAGTTGGATTGTATTGGAACAATAAGTATTTCAAAATTTTTATCGAAGTCTGTTCATGCTTCGAATCAAATTTTCGTCTTTACTTATATTTCGTATTGCTAAATATTTAAAGAGAATAATAAGAATAGGAAATATTGCTCCCAAATGAATTCCAGCTAGGAAGTTTGTTATTCCTTGGTTTTCCTGAATGTATAAAATCAATACAAGTGAAATATAACTCATGGCCATCAGTAGCCCAATCCAACAAAAAGTTATTTGGATCTTTCTTTTGCGAAAAAGAAATATGCTAATAAACTGGATAGTTCCTAGAAGGCTTGTTAATACAAATAGTATTAAATGTGTACCTGCACCAAAAGATACAAGCCCGGTATTTTTTTCAGAACTCCAAAAAGGAAAATAAAAAAGTAATCCTGTGCAGATGAAAGCGGCGACGAGGTAAATTGTTTGAATTCGTTGAAGCATTTTTATAAAAAGTTTTCTTGTAAATATTGAATGGAAGTTCAAGAATAGAATTCAAAGTTTAAAGTTCAAAGCGATACTTCAATAATTATTTCATTCAATTAACTTCTTCTAGCAATAAAAATTAATGTTGTTGTTTTTCTTACAACAATAAATGAAAGTAACTAATACAACTTGAGTTTACATTTTTACATTTGCGCACTCAAAATCAAAAATAAATTCAATGGCTTATTTGTTTACTTCAGAATCAGTTTCGGAAGGTCATCCGGATAAAGTGGCTGACCAGATTTCAGATGCTTTGATTGATAATTTTCTTGCTTTCGATCCAAGTTCGAAGGTTGCTTGTGAAACTTTGGTTACTACTGGACAGGTAGTACTCGCCGGAGAAGTGAAATCGAAAACTTATCTCGATGTGCAAAAAATTGCGCGTGATGTAATTGTTCGAATCGGTTATACAAAGAGTGAATATATGTTCGAAGCAAACTCCTGCGGAATACTTTCAGCAATACACGAACAAAGTGATGATATCAATCGTGGTGTAGAACGCAAAAATAAAATGGATCAGGGTGCTGGCGATCAAGGGATGATGTTTGGTTATGCATCAAACGAAACGGCTGATTTTATGCCTTTGCCTTTAGATCTTGCGCACAAATTATTAATTGAGTTAGCTGCTATTCGCAGGGAGAATAAAGAAATAAAATACCTGCGCCCTGATGCAAAAAGTCAGGTGACTTTAGAGTATGACGACAACGGAAAACCTTCGCGAATTGAAGCAATTGTGATAAGTACACAACACGATGACTTTGATAAGAATGATGAAAAGATGCTTGCTAAAATTAAGAAGGATATTATTGAGATATTAATTCCACGAGTGATTAAGAAGTATCCGAAGTACAAGCATTTGTTTAACAATAAAATTCAATACCATATTAATCCAACCGGTAAGTTTGTAATTGGTGGTCCTCATGGAGACACAGGTGTCACAGGGCGCAAAATTATTGTTGATACTTATGGTGGAAAAGGAGCGCATGGTGGCGGGGCTTTTTCAGGAAAAGATCCTTCAAAAGTTGATCGCTCAGCTGCATATGCTACACGACACATTGCAAAAAACATGGTGGCTGCAGGTGTATGTGATGAAATATTAGTTCAGGTATCTTATGCTATTGGTGTTGCCAAACCGATGGGAATTTTTATTGATACCTACGGTACTGCAAAAGTAAAAATGACCGACAGCGCAATTAGCCGCATTGTTGAAAATATTTTTGACATGCGCCCTTATGCTATTGAAACCCGCTTGAAATTGCGTAATCCAATTTATTCTGAAACTGCATCGTATGGTCATATGGGACGCAAGAATGAAGTAGTGACTAAAACATTTAGCCAACCAGATGGTCGCACTAAAACCATGAAGGTGGAATTATTTACTTGGGAAAAACTCGATTATGTTTCTAAAGTGAAGAAAGCTTTTAAGATCAAATAGGAAATTGCAAGAAGTCAGTAAATAATTTAGCGTAATTAATTTCCTGAAAGAATAAAAATATTTTCAATTGCCATTCGATTAAAACCGGATGGCTTTTTTATTGCTATCCGGACTCCTTGTATTAAATCAAATTGCTTTCATTTGTCGCTTTAAAAATAATTTACATCATGAAATTCGGAACTAAAGTATTGCATGCAGGAATAGAACCCGATCCAACAACCGGAGCCATTATGACTCCGATTTATCAAACAAGTACCTATGTTCAAGCTGCCCCTGGAAATCATAAAGGATATGAATATGCCCGAACACAGAATCCAACGCGCAATGCTTTGCAAAATAATCTGGCTGCTTTGGAAAACGGAAAATTTGGTTTGTGCTTCAGCAGCGGGATGGGAGCTACAGATGCCATTATAAAATTATTATCTCCGGGTGATGAAGTTATTAGTACTCATGATTTGTACGGGGGAACCTATAGGATTTTTACAAAAGTGTTTGAGAAATACGGAATAAAATTTCATTTCATTCCTATGAATGAAGTCACTGGAATTGAAAAATTAATTAACGCAAAAACAAAGCTCATTTGGGTTGAAACACCAACCAATCCGATGATGAATATTATTGACATTCGGGCGGTGGCACAAATTGCAGGAAGCAAGAATATCATGTTGTGTGTCGACAATACTTTCGCTTCACCTTTTTTACAAAATCCATTGGATCAAGGAGCTGATTTGGTTTTACATTCAGTTACAAAATATTTAGGCGGACACAGCGATGTGGTGATGGGTGCGATAGTAACGAACAATGAAAAAATTCACGAAGATTTAAAATTTATTCAAAATGCTTGTGGTGCTGTTCCCGGTCCACAGGATTGTTTTCTGGTTTTGCGTGGTGTAAAAACTTTGCACCTCAGAATGGAGCGACATTGTTCCAATGCAAAACAGATTGTAAATTTTTTAAGTAATCATTCAAAAGTTGAAAAAATATTTTATCCCGGATTAACATCTCACCCAAATCATGAAGTAGCAAAAAAACAAATGCGCGATTTCGGTGGCATGCTTTCTTTTACTTTGAAAGGAAATAAAATAGATGATGCTTTGAAAATACTTTCAGGTACAAAATTATTTTCTCTTGCCGAATCACTCGGTGGTGTTGAATCACTCATCGGTCATCCTGCAACTATGACTCACGCTTCTATTCCAAAAGATGAAAGAGAAAAAAGCGGATTGGTTGATACGCTTATCAGATTAAGCGTGGGTGTTGAAGATGTGGAAGATTTAATTGCTGATTTGGAACAGGCACTTGCGTTAGTATAATTTTCGTTAGCAGTATTATTCGTTAATGGTTTATTCAACAGGTGTGAATATTTAATTAGCACCAAAATTCTTTTTCATTATTTTTCGTGTTCTAAAACATACCGACATGAAAAAAATATTGCTTTTTATCGTTTTAATTAATGCTTCAAATCTTTTGAAAGCACAGGAATGGATAGGCTATGCTGCAACAAATTATGCAGGTGTTAATGCCGTTTTGTTCAATCCTGCTGAAATAGTAAATGGCCGATATCAGTTTGATTTAAACCTGGTTGGTGTAAGTATTGGATTCGATAACAATTTTATCGGATTAAAACATCCCGGTTTTTTTCTCAGCAAAATATTAAAAGACAGTTTTGATTTTTCACAAATGGAAAATACCTATGGATATGATTCATGGGATAAGGGAAATACCAAGAGAGTTGCCAGAGTTACTGTTTCGCAAGATGCACTAGGCCCTTCCATTTTAATTCCGATAAACCCAAATAATGCATTTGCCATTTCAACCCGATTCAGAAATATGGCAAACATTGATGGTGGACAGGCTGAATTATCAAAACAAGGAATTGAGGAAATTCATTTTGATCCTTTACTGAAACAAACATTTGATGGTAGCGGATACAGTGTGGATGCAATGGGATGGAGTGAATTAAATTTTACTTATGCCGCTGTTTTACCATTGATGCCAGACAAGAAAAATCATTTTTTTAAAATGGGGGTGACTTTAAAAACTTTACAAGGCCGATACTCAGCATATAATTATGGAAGCGACATTACCTATCAATTTGAAAATTCAGATACACTGACCTTGATTAACTCTTCGGTGAAATATGGTCACTCTGAAAATTTAGAAGTTAAACCATTTACTTTTTTAAATGATGGAATACAAAGTTGGGGATTTGGTGGTGAGTTCGGGTTTGTATATGAATTCAGACCTGAGTATGAAAAAATGCAAACACGCGATGCAAGCGGAAACTGGGTGGAACGAAAAGACATGAATAAGTATAAACTGAAGGCTGGTTTTTCATTGATGGATTTAGGTGCTGTTAAGTTTAAAAAAGACCCTGACAGTTACGATTTTACTGCCAGTGTGTATAAATGGAATCTGTATCCGCTCAGCGTTAATTCCATTCAGGAATGGGACGATACTTTAAATAACCGATGGCCTACTGTTGATGCGGGAAATAAAGAAACCTATTCAATGAATTTACCAATGACCATGAACCTGTTTGTAGATTATTATTTCAAACACAATATTTATTTCAATGTCGGAACTTCGTGGAGCCCGGTTATGAAAAAAAATGTTGAAAAATTGCACGGTGTTACCGGTATATGGATTACGCCACGGTACGAAAACAAATGGTTTGGCGTGGGCATACCAATGTCAGTTGGTTCAATGAGCCATTTTGATGTCGGGCTTTTTGGTTATGTGGGGCCTTTGTATTTTGGTTCGCCCGAAATAATCAGAAATATTATTGGATCTGATGTGCGCGGTGTGCGTGCTTATGCAGGAATAAAAATTCCGATTCCGCAAGCAAAAACTTCAGAAATAATTGATCGCGATGGTGATGGAACACTGGATCCCGATGATCACTGCATTGATGTTCCCGGTCCTTTGGATAATAAAGGTTGTCCGTATGGCGACATTGATAAAGACGGAGTTTTCGATAATGCTGATAAATGCATTGATGTTGCCGGCCCGATAGAAAACAATGGTTGCCCATATGGCGATAAAGACAAAGATGGGGTGCTCGACAATGCTGATAAATGCATAGATGTGCCGGGCCCGATTTTAAATAATGGTTGCCCATATGGCGATAAAGACAGTGATGGTGTACTGGATAATATCGACAAGTGTATTGATGTTGCAGGACCTGCCGAAAACCAAGGATGCCCTTATGGTGATTTGGATAAAGATGGAGTACTTGATAAAGAAGATTCCTGCATTAATGCACCGGGGCCAAAAGAAAACAATGGTTGCCCATACCTGGATACTGATGGCGATGGAGTATTGGATAAAGATGATGCCTGCCCTAAAACTCCGGGCACAGTTGAAAACCGTGGTTGTCCTGCGCTTGAAGCCAAGGAAGCAGAAATAATTAAACGCGCATTTGATAACCTCGAATTCGATACCAATAAAGATATCATCCGCAGCACCTCGTTCCCATCGCTCGATGAACTGGCAGCGCTGTTAAAGAGCAAACCTTCTTACGGATTGCGACTCGCAGGGCATACTGATAATGTGGGCGACGATGCCAAGAACATGCAACTCAGCCACGACCGCGCACAAGCTGTGAAAAATTATTTAGTGAGCAAGGGTGCAAGCACCGATGCAATTATTGTAGAATACTACGGCGAAACAAAACCGATAGCAACAAACGATACTCCCGAAGGCCGGCAGAAAAACCGCCGCGTGGAAATGAGTATTAT
>JAHEZG010000068.1:6477-12896 GCA_023251195.1 Chitinophagaceae bacterium
GAGTATTATTTTTAATTAAAAATCAGAACTTAAAAAGCCGCTTCGATTTATCGGAGCGGCTTTTTATTTTTTCAATTTGGTTGTTGGTCAGGCGACCAACAACGGCTTGGAGAATTTTTGAAAGCGACTGATTGAAAAATCAGTCGCTTTTTTATTTACACATTGAAATATTTAATGAGGCAAGCGTTTTATATCTTTTTGATTAAATGTTTTTTCGTTTGGATTTTCTCCGGGAACAATTATTGGCTCAACCATTATCAGGCCAACCATATTTAAATCTTCAAAACTTCTCTGCTGTAATTCTATTTGAATAAAAAAATTTAAATTACTGACTGGTATATTATTAACAACTAAATTTTCGTAGCCAACATTATTGATTCTAATATCGAAATCTTTATTCAAATGCTGTTTCAAAATTTTCAATTCGAAATTCCCATCTATATCGCCTACCACACCGGCTATTTGTTTCCCATCTATTGAAACTGTAATAACGGAAAACGAAATCGTTTCTTTTGATTTCTTGTCTTTAATAATTCCTTTAATTAGTATTAGCGAATCATCAGTATTTACTTGCTGAACAATTCCTGCTTTCTTCATATCACTTTCGTTCGGATTATTTAACTCAATAATTTGTGCGCTTGCTGATGAAGCCGTTAAAATTTTTATTCCGATAATTGAAAAAAGAGATGCAGCAATTTTTCTTAAAAATATAAATTTAAGCAAAGGGGATTTTTTCTTTTCAATCTTCGAAACTTTCAATTGTGATTTCAAAAATCTTCCACAAATGTTTTCATTTCTTTCAGAAACAATTTTCTGAAAATCTGATTTAGAAACTGTTGTAAAATCCAAAACTTCCTTTTTGCATTTCGAACAGAACTTTCCTTTCTCTGTACTCGACATGTTATTCCAGTTTTCATGACAAGGAACCGGAATGGAAATTTCAAGGTGTGAATTGTGTTTCATGTTTAAATAAAATTAAAGCGAAATTTTATGATACAGAAAAAGCAATTGTGATAAGATTGTCATAAAATAAATTTGTGCGCTTATAAATATTATTTCACTTCCACATTCACTTCTATAAATTGCACGCACATTTTCATCCGATGTATTTTCTGAAAAAAACAGTGCTCTTTATTGCTTTTCTTTTTTTGTTCACGGCAACTGTTTTTTCGCAAACACTCACGCAAACCATTCGCGGTACGGTGGTGGACAAAGACAGCAAGCAGCCACTGACCGGCGCCACCATTATAGCAGTGGAAACAAATCCGGTAATCGGAAACATAAGCGATGAACAGGGGAAATTTAAACTGGCGGAAGTGCCGCTTGGTCGTTACACCATTAAGTGCTCGTACATGGGCTACGAGGATGTGGTGCTGAGCAATATTGTTTTAACATCGGGAAAAGAAATAGTGCTGAACTTAGAGATGCAGGAAAAAATTATTCAGGGCGAAGGTGTAACCGTTTTTTCGAACCGCGACCGCGACAAAACCAACAACGATTTAATCAGCATCAGCGGACGCAATTTTCAACCCGAAGAAACCTGGCGCTACGCAGGCACCCGCGCCGACCCGAGCCGCATGGCTGCCAACTATGCGGGAGTGGTGAGTGCAAATGATACACGCAACGATATTATTGTGCGCGGCAATTCGCCGAGTGGTGTGCTGTGGAAATTGGAAGGAGTGGAGATTCCGAATCCGAATCACTTCAGCGGTCAGGGTGCAACCGGCGGACCGATGAGCATGCTGAATAATAATCTGCTCGCGAGTTCTGATTTTTTAACCGGCGCCTTTCCGGCGGAGTACGGAAATAAAACTGCTGCTGTTTTCGATTTGAAATTGCGCCGCGGAAATAATGAGCACCACGAATTCACGGGCATGTTTGGCATCAATGGTCTGGAGTTGGGTGCTGAAGGTCCGTTTACTAAAAATCACAAGAGCAGTTACCTGTTCAGTTATCGCTATTCCACTTTTGCGTTGTTCAATCTGCTCGGCATCAGTTTCGGTGTTTCCGGAATTCCGACTTACCAGGATGCAACTTTCCTGCTGAACTTTCCGGTTACTAAAAAAAATACAGTTTCTGTTTTCGGAATCGGCGGCATCAGTAAAATTGCATTGCTCGACAGTGAACGCGACAGCACCGACTGGCAATTTGTGTCGAAAGGGGAAGATGTGACTTACGGAACGAAGATGGCGGCGGGCGGAATCTCATTCACGCATTTTTTCAATACCAATACATACAGCAAGTTAACGCTGTCGAGTGGCTGGGCACTGTTACATGTGTTTGTGGATACACTCGGAACGGATAACAGCAAGGCGCGCACTTACGACAACAACTCCACCGACGGCAATGGCGCGATAGAATATTTTATCTCGAAAAAATTCAACGAAAAAAATTTATTGAAAACCGGAGTCAACTATTCCTTTTTGTTTTTCAATTATCACGAGCAGAGTTACTGGTCTGATTTGCATCAGATGATTGACCTGATAAAAAATGATGGCAACACCGGAATGTTCCGCGCTTACTCGCACTGGCAGCATCGCTTCACTGATAAAATTGTTTTGAACACAGGCATTCACTTCGAAGATTTTTTATTGAACGGAAGTTATTCCATTGAACCACGGATAGGATTTAATTATAAAATCGGAGCGCACAATCAGCTTTCATTCGGTTATGGATTGCACAGTCAGACCATGCCGCTGATGGTTTACTTTTTTGAGCGTTATGATTCTGCATCTGCAACTTATACCGAAACCAATTTGCATTTGGGATTAATGAAAGCACATCATTTCATTGCCGGATATGATTTCAATTTCGCAAAAAATTTTCGTTTGAAAACTGAATTGTATTATCAATATCTGTTCAATGTTCCGGTGAAAGGAAATATGAAGAACAGTTATTCAGCTATAAATATGGGAGGCGATTATGGTTTTCCGAATGTTGATTCATTGGCAAACAAAGGAACCGGAACCAACTACGGAGTAGAATTTACTTTGGAAAAATTTTTTAGTAAGCATTATTATTTCTTAGTCACCACTTCGCTTTTCGAATCGAAGTACAAGGGCAGCGATGAAGTATTGCGCAACACAAAGTTCAATGGCAACTATGTTTTGAATACACTCGCCGGTTACGAATTCAAGTACGGGAAAAATAAAAATCAGGCGCTCACCATTGATTTGAAATACACTTTAGCAGGAGGAAGAAGATATACTCCGGTTGATTTAGCGGCTTCACAATTTTATAATAGTGAAGTATTGATTGACTCATTAGCCTGGAGCAAGCAACTGCCTGACTACTGGCGCTTCGATTTGAAATTTGGCTTCCGGATAAACACCAAGCACGCCACGCACAGCATCATTGCAGTTTGTGAAAATATTTTCAGCACAAAAAATATTCTGGAACAATCCTACGACACCAATCTGAAAAATATTCTCACTCAATATCAACTCGGATTATTTCCGTATGGCGCTTACAGGATTGAGTTTTGAAATCGTGCAGTTGTGAGAAGTTCCACTTTATAAAAAGGTGGAACTGCTAATAATTGAAAAGCTAAATCCATTTCAAAATATTATTTTCATATCGTCGTTTTGGCGCAAAAGATTTTTGATTGAAAAAAGTAATTCTACTCCTATCTGTTTTTATTTCTCTCGAAGCAAAAGGACAAATCAATCTGTTTCCTTATCCAGCGGGTTTACCAATAAATACAATAAATACGGCCGTACCTTTTTTAACAATATCACCGGATGCAATCGCGAGTGGTATGGGTAATGCAGCCATTGCAACCGAAGCTGATATTCATTCCATATACTGGAACACCTCAAAGCTGGTTTTTGCAAAAAATAATTTTGGGGTAAGTGCTACTTACACTCCTTGGCTTAAAGAACTGGTGAACGATATTTTTTTATCGGATTTATCGGGGTATCAAAAAATTGATAGTGTAAACGCAATCACAGCATCCGCCCGATATTTTAGTTTGGGAAATATCACTTTCACCGATATCAGTGGGCATGTAATTGGAAATTTTAATCCGCGCGAATTCACAACGCACATTGGATATGCTCGAAAACTGGCAACAAATTTTTCAACCGGAATTAATCTTGGTTATGTGTATTCCAATCTTGCTGCCGGGCAAAGTGTAAATGGTGTTCCCATCAAAGCCGGAACTGCTGCAATGGTTGATTTATCGTTTACCTATTCGCATTCACTCAAACAAAATTCAATTTTCAAAAAATACAATTTCGGTTTGGCGATTTCTAATTTCGGAAATAAAATTTCATATACACAGCAATCATTAAATAAAGATTTCCTTCCTGCAAATTTGGGTATTGGTTCATCTTTTCAATTTCAATTTAATGAAATCACAAAAATTTCAATTTCCATTGATGCAAATAAATTATTGGTCCCAACTCCGGATAGTGCCGGAAATTTCAGGAGCAAGTCTGTACTTGTTGGAGCATTGCAATCATTTACTGATGCACAAGGAGGTTTTACCGAAGAATTATCTGAAATAAATTATTCAGCAGGGGTGGAATATATTTTATTCGACCAATTCTTTTTTCGTGGCGGATATTTTTACGAATATCCGAATAAAGGCAACCGGCAATATGCAACTGCAGGTACAGGATTCCGGTTTCATTTTTTACAGTTAGATGCTTCTTATCTTTTTCCAACCAGCAATCAAAAAAATCCATTGGATAATACTTTCAGAATAAGTTTATCAATTCTGTTTCAGAATAAAAAATAATTTCTTTGAACTTCAAACTAATGTTTGAACTTTGAACTTTTAAAATTTGAATCACACTTGAATCTCGTAGAAAATATTCGCCAGGCACTGCGTGCTATCCGTGCTAACCTTACCCGCACTATACTCACTTGTTTAATTATTGCATTTGGTATCATGGCGTTGGTTGGTATACTCACTGCTGTTGATTCACTGAAGGCTTCTATCTATTCCAACTTCAGCACTCTTGGTTCAAACACTTTCAGCATTCGACAAAGCGGACAAGGAATGCGCAGGCACGGTGGCGGTGGCGACGACAAGGAAGGTCCGGCAATTTTATACGATCAGGCACGGCAGTTTAAAGAGCGATATACTTTTCCTGCAAAAGTTTCTATCTCCAATCGCGCAAGCGGAATTGCAACATTGAAATTCAATTCAGAAAAAACAAATCCGAACATTGGTGTTTGGGGTGTTGATGAAAATTATTTAGAAGCCACCGGATACGAAATTGGTGAAGGCCGTTTTTTTACAGTGAGTGAAGTGAAGGAAGGGAACAATGAAGTAGTGATTGGCAATGATGTGCTGGTGAAATTATTCAAAGGAAAAATCGACCCCATTAATCAATTCATTTCAATAGGAAGCATGCGCTATCGCGTAATAGGTGTGATGAAACCAAAAGGGAGCAGCATGGTTCGCAGTGGCGATAACACAGTATATATTCCCATACTTAATTCAATCAGGTATTTCACTGGCCCGGCTTCATCAGTAGGAGTTTCAGTTACAGTAAATAATATCAATCAGCTGGATTATGCAATTGACGAAGGCATCGGATTATTCCGAAGCATCAGAGGATTGAAGCTGAGCGAAGCAAATAATTTTGAAATGACCAAGAGTGATGCCATTGCCAATGCAGTGGTTGATGATATCAGTTATGTAACTTTTGCTGCTACCATTATCGGAATTATCACTTTATTCGGAGCGGCTATCGGGTTAATGAATATCATGCTGGTTTCGGTAACCGAACGCACACGCGAAATTGGTGTGAGCAAGGCACTCGGTGCTACTCGCAAAACCATTCGGACACAATTTTTGGTTGAAGCAATTGTTATTTGCCAGATAGGAGGGATGCTCGGAATTATCTTTGGAATTTTGGCAGGCAACGGAGTTTCATTATTAATTGGTGGAAACTTTATTATTCCGTGGGTATGTATCCTGCTATAAAAGCTTCCAAGTTAGATCCGATAGAAGCGCTGCGATACGAGTAGCAAATAAAATGGAGCGCAGATTTTCATGATTGTTTTGATCAGTTATGATTTACAAATCTGTGTAAATCATAAAAATCTTAATTAATCTGGGTTCTATCCCTCCTTCTTTTTAAAAGCAAATCTGTTTTCGGTTCCTTTCATCAATCGCTTAATGTTTTCGCGATGAGTGTAAATAATCAATGCAGGAATGAGCAGCGAAAAAATATTTATCAATAACGAATAATATTTCAATACAAAAATTACACGAATGGCAAATGCTAGGCTCGCACCAATAGAGGATAGTGAAACAAATCGTGTGAAAAAAAACACCCCGAAAAAAACAGCCATGCAAACCAAGGCAGTCATTGGAAACACGGCTATCACCACTCCGAAAAGTGTGGCTACTCCCTTACCACCTTTAAACCATAAATAGATTGGATAAATATGACCGAGTGCAG
>JAHEZG010000387.1 GCA_023251195.1 Chitinophagaceae bacterium
CGGAATAAGTAAAATGTTTGACAAAACAATTGGGTTGACTATTGACGAAAACGGAATTTTTGATAATACTAATGCTTCAAGCGTTGGACTTATTAAATGGACAGACATTACAGTAATAAAAACAGTACAAGTTGCTTCGACAAAATTTCTATTGATATACACTTCAAATCCTGAATTTTATCTTAGTAAAGTAAAAGGCTTTAAAAGGAAACTAATGGAAGGAAACAACAGAATGTATGGAACACCATTATCAATTACTTCCAACACTCTTAAATATAACTTTAACGAATTAGAAAAATTAATAAATGATATACTTAACCGACAAAAAGAATGAAATCCCAACCAATAGCAGTCATAGTAAAAAGACAGTAGCAAATGAAATACAACTATAAAAAACAGAACCCTGCTCAAGCAAACAACAAATAATTTTATATGAAAACAGAAGAAGAAATCAAAAAATATATTACCAGTCAACCTGAACTAAAACAGAGCGACATGCAAGAGTTGCATCGCATATTTCAACAACTAATGCCCGAATGTAAATTATGGTTTCTCGACGGGAAAGACGAGAAAGGTAAAGTTGTTTCAAATCCTAACATTGGATATGGAATTCAAACCATAAAATATACTGATGGAAAAACCCGGGAGTTTTATCAGATCGGGTTGAGTGCAAATACAACAGGAATCTCAGTCTATATCATTGGTTTGGAAGATAAGAAATTCTTAGCCAACATTTATGGAAAAAAACTTGGCAAGGCAAGCGTGACCGGGTACTGTATTAAGTTTAAAACGCTGAAGGATATAAATCTTGAAATACTTGAAGAAGCAATTCGTTATGGAGTGGCGGCTACAAATAAAAAAAGTTGAACCCTTGAAATTTTTATCACCAACCAAATCATTTTGTATTACAAGCATTAGTAAAGAATCATGAACATTTAAAACCAATATATTTGATTCAAATTATTTACCAATGAAAGCACCAGGAAAAACCGTAAATGAAATTTTAATAAACCAACCTGTAGATAGAATTGAACCATTTAACAGGCTGCACGATATAATTGTAAAAAATCTGCCCAAAGGATTTGAGCCAGGCATTAGTTACGGAGGCCTAGGTTATGTTATACCGCATAAACTTTACCCGGCAGGTTATCATTGCAAACCCATTGAGCCGCTGCCTTTTGCCGGTCTTGCTTCGCAAAAAGGTTCCATTAATTTTTATCACATGGGAATTTATGCCGATGCCGGTTTATTGAAATGGTTTGTGGGTGAGTATAAGAAACACAGCAAACAAAAACTCGATATGGGTAAGAGTTGCATACGCTTCAAAAAACTGGATGATATCCCTTATAAACTGATTGGGGAATTAATGAAAAAAATGAGTGCCATGCAATGGATTGAATTGTATGAAAAAAATCTTTTGCCGAAGTCGAAGAAAAAGTAAGAGCAGTAGTATGATCTCTGATTTTATTAATATAAAAGTATTTGTGATTTTTTTGTATAAGTGGATTTCGTGAAAATAAAAACTTAGAAATAAAAAAAAGTAGCTACAAAATTTTTACCTGTTGATTTTGGTTTTGCTAAAATTCAAAAGTATAAATTGAAAAAAAACGGATTCTGCAGTCATGAAACATTAAGATTTTCTATAGTTTTGTTTAATGAATCGAACAACATTAACGCCTTCGCAAATTGAATTCATACAATTTGGAAATCTTATAGTTGATTTCGAATTAAAAGAATTGGAAGTAGTATCAATTTACAGTTTAGGGCAAATGCACAATAAAATTGTCCGGCTTACTGACAACTTCTGGGGTAAAACGAAAGTTGGTTTATTTTTTATTGATCAAATAAATGATAACAACCAACTTTCATTTTCCAATATGGAGGATTGGCGCTCTGTTAGTTTAACATCCATTTCATTCAGTCTTATTACTCCCAATGAATGGGGCGGCCAAAGCACCGATACTTACAGCAGTCTTTTTGACATTAGAGAAATTGCTCTGATGAAATTATAAAGTATAATTCCACGATTATCAGATGGTGCAACGACTCATCAAATTATTTCAATTCAAATTTTTCAGAAGCAACAAGGTAACCATCCTGATATATTTCTGTGTTATAAATTCCTTTTCCGAAAGGGGCTTTCTGTTTCCATGAAGAACAAGCCTGCTGCGGTTGATTGGCATATTGAACACTTGTAGTCATTGTAGATTGCAGTGGCATATCCTTTTCAACTGAAACAAACACGCCGGAACTATCTTCAGAAATAACATCACCCTTCGGATTAATAATGCGTATGTAAAAAGATTTTCTGCCTGCATCGGTTGTTTTATTCATTGGCAGGTTAAAACATATTTTCAGGAATTCTGATTTATCTGCTTTCATGGTGGTTGATTCGTTGCCGTTTGCTTTTAAACTTGCACCTGTTACTGTTATATCTTCAGGAATTAGCAGGTAAGCAATAGTAACTTTTGTATTCAATTTTGTATTTGTGTTTTGCAAATCAGAAATAGCAATGGTATTAACAGTAATTACATTTCCCATTGAATCTTTAGCCACTAACAACATGTTTTTATCGCGCTGCAATGTTTCAATCTTCGAATTCAAATCAGTAATTACAACATCCAGATCCGATAAATGCTTTTTGTATTGTGCTTCGTTCAGTTGTTTTGATTTCCGGTCTTTGTTTAAAGCCGATTGCAGGTTAATAATAGTTTTTTCATTTATAGTTATCATGCTGTCGAGGGCAGCATTTTTTCCGCGATAGCTTTCAAGATCTGCTAATGTGGCGGTATACCTTGTATCCAGATCATTGTACCTGCTTTCTGAGTCAATTACTTTTGAACTGAGTAATTCGGAGGATTTATTCGCCCGCACATTTTCGACATATAAAAAAATACTAAGCCCAACAAAAACAATGGTAGTAACAATGAAGAATACACCCCAGCCGCTTCCTTTTTTAACAACTGATACCTGTGTGTTTTGGTTGTTACCATCGTAACCATCAGTAATTGGGTGTTGCTTATTTTTTGTAATCATGTTTTTTGTTTTTTAAATTATTTATTAAAATGTTTGATGAGCCTGTTAATTATTTTGTATTGGCAATTTCTTGTGTTTTTCTGATAAAAGGAAATCTGAATTCCCGCAATAAAGGTCGTGAGTCAACACACAGTTGTGTTACACAATTTAATAATAATGTTATACAATTCACAGTTATACAGGATATAAAAATAATAATATGATACTTGTTTTGC
>JAHEZG010000388.1 GCA_023251195.1 Chitinophagaceae bacterium
GAATTGAAAATTGTTTTCTTCTTCCCCTAAATATTCAGGAGGATTAATTCCTGTTCGCGAATAATTTTTTTCCAATAACAATCTTACGGCAGCAGTACAAGTGAATCCTGTTGTGCGCGCCATTGATGATGTAAGAGTCGCTTTATCGTAATGATCAAATAAATCGTAAGTGTAACGAACTGCTTTTTCGTTTTCTTTTCCTTCTATTGTTACACGCATCACCGTAAATTCTTCTTCGCCGGTTTTGTATTTCCATTGCGGCAGCATAATCGCAGCAGTCATATCTATGGGTCGAATGGATTTTCCTTTCACAGCAATTTCTTCTTCATTAAAAAATCCCATGTCGCGTAACATCTCCATTGCTTCACGATGACCCGGATAGCGCAGCGTTTTTTCTTTCATGTTTTTAATCTTCATTGTTTTCAGAATGCTGCGCAAGCCATCTGAATTAAATGATTCAAGTGTTCCGATGTTTTCGAAGTGAATGAATTCAGGTTCGGTGAGCGCCTGTCGTGTAACAACTTCAAAATTTTCTACCAGCCGTGCAGGGCGTGTATATTCTTCAATCACATCAATAGGAGAGAAGGGTGCTTTGTATTGAAACGGCAATTTGCGCTCGAATGGCAAACCACCCACAAGGCATTCAAAGTTTTCAATCTTCATTCGCTGATTGTGGTATCCGAGAATAATATTATCCATTCCCGGCGCAACACCACAATCAACTATGGCTGTTACACTATTTTGTTTTGCCAGTTCATCCAGCAGAAAAGCATCTTCGGGGAAGAATGAAATATCAACTACCTGCTTTTTACTTTTCAGAATGGTTTTTAAAGTTTCGAAACCCATGAAGCCCGGAACTGCACCCACCACGCAATCAGCATCGGCAATTAATTTTTTGATCTCGCTTTCATCAGCAAGATTTGCTTTCTGTGTTTGAATGTTTGCCGTGTTATTTAACTGCGATAAATTTTCGTCGCTGATATCGGCCGACAATACTTTATAATCTGTTGCAAGATCTTTTGCTATGGTTCGACCCACCATACCGGCACCGAGTACTACTATTTTTTTCATGATCATTTGCAAATGTGTTACAACATTTCCGAATTATTAAAAAGGATAAAATTTTCCGGAAATTTTAAATTCAATGGTTCAATAAAGGGACATATATTTCAAAACAAACTAAACTCATCTGATTTTCATTTCATTGATTTACTTTGCGGCAGTGAATAAAAAATTTCTTTCAGTACTTTTTATTTTTTCAATCTTCATTGTTTTCTTCTCCTGTAAAACAGGATTGAATGGAAACCTGAAAGAAAATCTGGCTCCTGAAACTCACACCATTGTTGATGCCATCGTTCGGATTGGTGCTGATAGAATGAACGCGCAAGTTCATTTAACATGGTGGGGAAATGATGCCGATGGATTTATTAAAGGATATGAATTCACTTTTGATTCTGTCGTTTCTGCTTCCACAAACTGGAATTTCACTACCAAACTTGACAGCACTTTTATTTTATCTATTCCCCCTGGAAAAGACACTGTTGATTTTATTTTTTATGTAAGAGCTATTGATAATTTAAATGTGTTTGATCCAACTCCAGCACGATTGGGTTTGCCTGTGAAAAATTCGGCCCCTTCTGTTATTTTTGTTCCGGGTCTTAACAATCCAATTGTTTCTTTTCCGGTAATAAAATTTTATTGGAAAGGAACCGACCCTGATGGCGACGATAATTTAATGCGCTATGAATTGTGCTGGAACGATACAAATGAACTTCCGTTTTCGCTGGATGTAACAGTAAGTAATGGAACATTTATGGCCACAACTTTCACAACCAACAATCCTTTGTGTTCAGTTTATGCAAACAACGATTTGAATGCACAACCAATATTGATGAATGGAATGATGCTGAACGATACGAATCAATTATTTATTCGGGCAATAGATAAATCGGCAGCTAAATCAAAATATGTTTCTTCCTATAAAATTTTTATCAGGAAACCAATATCTGCCACTTTATTGGTTGAAGGATATACAACTCCGGTACAAAGTGCAACAGCTCTTGCTTTTTATTCGCAAAACCTGAGCGCGGCAGGAGTGGCATCTTTTGATACACTGAATATTTTTCAGCAACAGGCCGGAGTTTACACTCAACTTGCGCCTGATAATTTAACACAGTCGCGAATTTTTTCATTGTTCAACGCCATCATCTGGTTTAGTAATGATGCATCAAAATCTCTTTCGCTGGGCCAACGAACGCTCGACGATTTTTTTAATGCAGGCGGAAAATTATTTGAAGCAGTTTATATTTCATCGTCGTTTGATGAGCAATCTACTTTTTTAGATTTCACGCCGGTGCAATCATTGGTGGCTTATTCCGATACTGCTTTGATTCTTACTGATACTTCCTCTGTTTTTGCCCAACAGACCGGATTCCCAACCTTAAAAAGTAATTCAATAATAAGTAATGTAAAGCCTTTCAGTTTAGTTGCCGGTGCAGTTCCAATTTATAATGCAAACCTCACCGGAAAAAAAATCAGTATAAATTTTTTATTTCCATGGACTGGTTCTTCTACCATAATGGCTTCAAAAACCAATCAAAGCGGTCAAGTGAATTTTATTTTTTCGTCGCTTGAATTGCAAAAACTTGATGGGTTAAGTAACGCAACGCAGTTATTCCAAAAAATATTTGTGCAGGAATTGGGGTTGTGAGACCGCTGATTTTCTTCAGCAAAAATTTCGCAAAGAGAAAGCCATTAGAAAAAAGGAGAATGTGTTTTCATTTAATTTCTCTGCATTCGCCGTGATTGACTTTGAATTTTCTTCGTGTGTAATAGAAATTTAAAAATTCCATTGAGAATTCAGAAATTAAATTCTTAAGGTAATTTTTTTCAAAAAACTTTCTTCAATGCTTTCATATTTGCACAGTCAATGAAACACATCGCCATTTTCGCTTCAGGTAAAGGAAGCAATGCTCAAAAAATTCAGGATCATTTTCGTAATCATGCGAAAATAAAAGTGGCGTTAATTGTTTGCAATAACTCGAAAGCTGGAATAATTGAATTGGCTTCTGTTTGGAAAATTCCAATGTTGATGATTACAAAGGATGACCAGAAAAATCCGGAGCATTTATTAAGTGAATTACAAAAACATAAAATTGACTGGATTGTGCTTGCAGGTTATTTATGGCTGATTCCTGAATTGCTTATAAAAAATTTCCCTAATCAAATTATAAATATTCATCCG
>JAHEZG010000069.1:0-6591 GCA_023251195.1 Chitinophagaceae bacterium
ACTTACAATGTTTCATTAACTGTTACCAATACAGCCGGCACTGATGCGGTTACAAAAAATTCAATTGTTACCGTGATGCCATTGACAGCGATGTACAATGCCGGATATACTGAAGATTTTGAAAACCATGCATTGCCCGGAACCGATTGGATGGATATAAATATCGGACCCGGCAATGGTTTCAGCATTGGAACTACTGCTCATTACAACGGAACAAAATCGTTAACTTTTATAAACAGCACAACTTATGCAAACGGAGTTTACAATGCTGTAGGTCCTACTTTGGATATGACAGCGGTTGCAAGTCCAATACTTACATTTCATGTGGCCTATGCACAACGCACAACTGCCGATGCCGATAAGTTACGATTAATGGTTTCAACCGACTGCGGAAAAAACTGGATACAGGCTTATGTTAAATTAGGAACCGGTCTAAAAACAGTTGCCTCGCCGGTAGCCGGTTCATTTGTTCCTTCATCACAAGCCGACTGGAGAACTGAAACTGTTACTTTAAATAATTTTGTTTCCAATACCGACCTGCGCATAAAATTTGAATTCACTTCACGCGGAGGAAACAATGTTTTTATTGATGATATTAATTTGGGTGGATTCTCTTATGCCGATTTTCCGATTGCAAGTGCCGGATTACAGGTTTTTCCAAATCCTGCCGACAATCATCTTTTAATTGAATCACTTGCCGGTAATGTACCAACTGAAATCAGCGTATATGATGTTGCCGGAAAATTGATTCAGCAATTCGTGCCTGAAAATTCAACCAGTGAATTAAACATTGCCGCTTATGCTGCAGGCATTTATTTTTTAAAAGCCCGAATGATTGACGGAAGTATACTTACAAGAAAATTTGTAAAAAATTAACTACCGAAATTCATCAGATGTGTGTTTTTTCTTTCGCTTGTTTTTAGTGAAACACCTGCTTGTTTTTACAATTGAATAAATGAAACGCCCCGCAAATAAATTTGGATGAATAATACTTTGAATGTAAAAAAGAGGCTGATTCATGTATCGCTAATTGTAAGCATTGTTTTGCTGGCCGCTAAATTCTTTTCGTACTTCATCACACACTCCAACATCATTTTATCTGATGCAATGGAAAGCATTATTAATGTAGTGGCAAGTGCATTTGCTGCTTTCAGCATTCATATTTCATCGCAGCCCAAGGATGAAAACCATCCGTATGGTCATGGCAAAATTGAATTTCTGGCGAGCGTTACTGAAGGTATACTGATATTTCTTGCGGGGCTTTTCATTTTTGTGAAAGCCTGTTCCAACTTTTTTTTCGAACAAACCATACAGGCAATGGACATTGGTTTGATAATTATTTCAGCCACGGCATTGGTCAATTTTATTCTTGGAAAAATATTGGTGCGCGAAGGCAAAAAAACAAACTCACTCTTGCTGGTAGCAGAAGGCAAGCACTTGTTGAGTGATAACCTGACCACGCTTGTGGGTGTTGCCGGAATTATTGTAGTAGTTATTACAAACATGCCGGAAATTGACACCATCTTTTCATTGATTCTTGGATTAATCATGTTGCGAAGCGGTTACCGTATTATTCGCCCATCAGTAGCAGCGCTTATGGATGAAGCCGATAATGATTTAATGAAAACCGTGACCGGACATTTTATTAATAACCGAAAACCCGATTGGATTGATGTACACAACATGCGAATTGTAAAATATGGTTCCGATATTCACATCGATTGTCATGTTACATTTCCGTATTACTACAGCTTAACCGAAACACACGCACTGGTCAATGACATTGAACTCATGCTGCGCAAAAATTATCCGCAGGAACTGGAAATATTTATTCACGCCGACCCGTGTATTCCGGTTGATTCTTGTATTATTTGTTTGAAGAATGATTGTACCCTTCGACAAAAACCATTCGAGAAAAAAATTGAATGGACTCCTGTTTTACTTTCCATTAATAAGAAGCATCATATGCAGTAAATAATAAATTCAGTTCTTATTCTACTGAACAATAATTTTTTTAGTTACTGCTCTTCCGTTCAAACTGATTTTTATAAAATACAATCCGGGAGTTAAATCAGCAGCATTCATTTCTACTTCAGTTGTTATAAATTTTATTTCAATGTGCTGCATTATTCTTCCTGCCAAATCTGTTACAACAATTTCGTTGCCGGCTTTTAAATTTTTACTTTGAACTTTAAATTTTCCATTGGCAGGGTTTGGATAAATTGAAAATTCAAAGTCAGAATTCTGCAACTCTGAAACCGAATTAAATTTTGCAGTATCAATCACCGTAAACAAATCAATACCACCTTCTACCAAATGACCACTCGAGTTTAAATCGGCGGTTCGCACAATCAAATGCATGTTGGATGAAGGTTCAACAAAATCTTTAATTCTGAAATCAGTAAAAATCCATTCACTCATTTGCGAAGTATCCGTTGCAGCAAATTCTACCAGCTTAGTTGAATCGCCATTGCTGATAAAAATTTTTAGTGAATCATTTGGTGCAGCACCTGTACCGCCGCCATTGTAAAACCATTGGTAAATATTTATTCGCGGATCATAACTCGCGAATAAATCAAATCCCGGAGAAGTTAAAATAGCCGATCCGCCATCCACATCATCGTCACCTGCAGCACCACCTCCGTTTCCAGTTATAAAACATTGCAATCCTAAATCAGGAGTTACATCAGCATTGGCATTGCATACATCAGAACCATTAAAGGTTCCAACCGGAACTCCGCGAACCCATGCACCGGTAGCTGCAGTTCCTGAGGCTGTCCATCCAAAATCAAAAAAGAAATCATCGTAATAACCTGCCGGTATTTCAATGGTTAATCCGGTAGTTGTAGGGTTTAATGGTTGCGATAAAATTTTTCTGGTTTGGTGTCCCCACTTCCCGGCATATATTGAATAAGTACTTGTATAAATCTGATTCATATTAACCAAACCATTTGCATTAGCAGCAAAACTGTAATTGTATTGGAAATTATCAGTGATAAAAACGGAAGCATTTGGAATTGGATTTCCGGTGGCAGAATCAACAACTGTCATTGTAATATCAAATGGAGTTGCAGGAACAAGTTGAACATCAAGAATAATTGTTTGCGCACTATCAAACTGTACATTCTGAATCACTTTTGTAAAATATCCAGGCTGAGTAAACTGCACATCATACAATCCCTGATTTAAAACGCCGGTGTTATAAATTCCAAGATAATTTGTTGAATCAATGATTGCTGGTTGAAGCAATTCAATGTGCGCACCGTTTAATAATGCAGTTGTAAAAGTATCTGTCACTGTTCCTTTTATGCGACAAGCTTTCTGATAGTGCGGACTGAAGACAAACAAACCGCTCTCCATATCGGAAGCAATCAGGTTTCCGGATGGAAGAAACGGATAAACTCCCCAGTTGCCTTCGTATCCAAAACCACTTAATGGTGAAGTATCATAGCTGCCTACCAGAATCATGTTGGCTGGATCTGATACATCAAAAATGGTGATGCCATCGTGGTAATAACTTGCTACCGCAAAATCATTGTTGTATAAATGAACATTGTGAACAACCGAATTACTGCCAGGATTTGATTGTGCTTCATCCAGTTTAGTAATGTTTCCTAAATCAGAAACATCGTAAGAGGTGATGGATGAATTAGCCAACTCATCGGTAGTATAAACATAATGATTATCGGAAGTAGGCCATGCATTGTGTGTGAATGCAAGTGGAGTGGTTACCTGACCAAGTGTTATAAAATTTGTTTTATCGGTTACATCAAAAACAACCAGTTTACCCTGGTAAACTTCACTTGCCCACAAAGTATCGCCACGAACAAAACCATCGTGAATATATGCACCGTTGTATTGCGCAATGTAAGTTGGGTTATCGGGATCTGTTGTCAGGTCAAACATCATTGCCCCTCTTTGTCCCTGCGGTAAATTTGAATAGGTGTTAAATCCGAACAGATATAAAATTCCGTTTTCATCAACCCAGCAATCGTGTGCTTTCTTTAAATCATTACTGAAAAAATGATGATAAGTGATATTGTTGTTCGGAAGATTTGTTAAATCAATAATCAACAATGCGCTGTCTTGTTCATTTGTAACATAAGCGTGATGATTAAAAGTTTTTATCTCTCGCCACACAATTGCTCCGGATGCCGGTTGCGCAGATGGAATATCAACAACGATAAACGGACTTGCCGGATTACTGATATTGATAATTGAAACTCCCTGCCAGGTGCCAAGCAATGCGTATTCGTTTCCAAAGTCATCAACATAACCCCATAAATTGGAATAGGTGTTTGTGGAATCTAACTGACTAACTAAAGTGAGGTTGATGTTTTGTGAAAAGGAAAAGTGCGACAGCAGCAGCAGAGCAGCAAACATTTTTATTTTTTTCATTTCTGTGGAATTTTATTTTTCACGGAACAATTTATTATTCCGGAAAGAAAGGATGTAAACATGCTTGTTCTCAATAAAATCTGTGGATGAATGTTCATTCAAAACTACGGGTTGAAAATTATAATCAACACCCAAAGCTGTTATCGGCTGTTGCAGGTGTTCAAACCATTTGTCGCCATATTGTTTCCATAAATTTCCAATGGATAAAACCAAACTGTATCCCTGGTAACTGTATTCAGTTGGGCGCGATGAATACCTGCTTTTAAAATTATTTCTGAATTGAATAAAATTTATCAATGAATCATTTGTATAAAACGAACCGGTTATGTGAGTGTTCAGCTTCTGTAAATAATCCAAACGCAGCGTTTCCATCTCCGTCCAGGTTGGCATACCGAATAAAGTGATTTTATAATTTTCAGTTAACTCAAACAATTTTTTCGAAATCAGATTTATAAATTCTTCATCGAAACTCGGAATGATAATAATGTTATTATCAATAGTTGTTAAAAACTCATCGACTTTGTAAAAACTGCTGTCAGTTTTTTCGGTGAGTTCAAATGGTTTTGTTTTTAAAATGGATTTGAAGTATGCTGCATATTCCGATTCACCTTGGTTGCGCCGGTAAAGAAGTACTATTTTTTTTGTAGGATATTTTGTATTGATAAATGCAGCTAATTGTTCGCAGTGAGTTTTTAAACCTGCATTGGCTAATACAAAATTCGGATTACCTGTTGAAAGATTTTGCGATGCAGAAAGAGGAGAAAAGATGACCTGATGTTTCTGGTCAATTAATTTTCCTGCAAGACTCACCTGAAAATTATTTACCGGACCAATAAACACATCGGCATTTTTTGCAAAAGCAGAATTCATAAATCCACGAACTCGGTCCGTATCTTTTTGCGAATCGAAGACATGCATATCCATTTTCACTCCGGCCCTGTCCAAAGAATCCAATGCCAGCTCAACTCCATGAAAATATTGAATGGCGAGACTTGATTTATCAGTAATGGAAACAACTTCAATTCCCAATGAATCAAATTCAATTTCATTGGCAAAAAACGGAAGCATGAGCGCTACATGCATTTCTTTTTTTTCTGTTGGTTTTGTAACAACAATATTTTCAGTTGAAGTATTGTTCTTTACTGAATCTGAAATCACCACTTGATTATCATTCGGCCAAACATGCGGAGTTTTAGAAGTGGTTGAACAACCAAGTACAGAAGAAATAAATAAAATATTTATGAGATAAGCTTTTAGCATTAGTGATTTAGCTGTTAGCGATTAGCATTTAGCGATTACGAAAAAAATTATTCACTTAAAAAAATTACTGAAATTCAAAAGTCGCAAACTCTGCCTACTGCGTACTGAAAACTGATTACTGAAATTACTCCCACTCAATTGTTGCCGGCGGCTTACTTGAAATATCATAAACTACCCGGTTAATTCCTTTCACACTGTTTATGATGTCGTTACTTACACGAGCTAAAAATTCATATGGCAAGTGACACCAATCGGCAGTCATTCCATCAGTTGATTCCACCGCACGAAGCGCAATTACATTTTCGTAAGTGCGTTCATCACCCATCACGCCAACCGATTGCACAGGCAACAAAATAACACCGGCCTGCCACACTTTATCGTACAGGTTTTCTTTCTTCAGCATTTCTATAAAAATATTATCTGCTTCCTGAAGAATACGAACTTTCTCGGGAGTGATATCACTGATAATTCTTATTGCCAAACCCGGCCCCGGAAATGGATGACGCTTAATAATATCATCGGGCAATTTTAATTCACGACCAACTCTGCGAACTTCATCTTTAAAAAGTAATCGAAGAGGTTCCAGCACCTGCATATTCATTTCAGCAGGCAAACCACCAACATTGTGATGCGATTTTATGGTAACAGAAGGACCGTGAACAGATACCGATTCAATTACATCAGGATAAATTGTTCCCTGTGCCAGCCATTTTATTTTCAATCCGATATCAGGTCGCGCTTTTAAGCGATGAGCTTCTTCATCAAACACTTCAATAAATAACCGACCAATAATTTTTCGTTTTGTTTCGGGGTCAACCACATCTTTCAACTCACGAATAAATCGATCTGATGCATCAACCCCTTTTATGTTCAAGCCCATTCCTTCATAGGCTTTCAAAACTTTTTCAAATTCATTTTTGCGCAACAAACCAT
>JAHEZG010000069.1:6601-12808 GCA_023251195.1 Chitinophagaceae bacterium
TCAACTCCACCTGATAAAGCGAGAATGACTTCATCATTTCCAACTTTATTTTTTATCTGTTCAACCGTTGAATGAACAAACGACGCTGGAGTCCATGATTGATGGCAACCGCAAATACTCACACAAAAATTTTCAATAATTTTTTTTCCCTCAATCGTATGAGTAACTTCAGGATGAAACTGAATTCCGTAAACAGGATAAGCATAAGTGTCATCGTTGTTTCTGAAAGCTGCTACAGGAATGCTGTCGGTTTTCGCAATGAGTTCAAAGTGTTCGGGAATTTTCGCAATCGTATCAGCATGACTCATCCAGACCTGACTATCGTGAACAACATTTTTCAACAGTACATCGTCCTCCACCAGTTGATTCAGATGTGCGCGACCATATTCGCGCTTGTTGCTTTTCACTACTTGTCCGCCACCGAGTTCGGCAATCAACTGAGCGCCGTAACAAATACCAAGCACCGGTTTTTTTCCAAGCAGTTCAGCAAGATTCACCGATGGAAAATCTTTATCGTGAACCGAACATGGACTACCACTGAGAATAATTCCCTTCACACTATCATCAATAACAACTGCGTGGTGGTATGGAAATATTTCGCAGTAAATATTTAACTCGCGAATTCTTCGGGCAATCAATTGAGTGTACTGCGAACCGAAATCAAGAATCAGGATTTTTTCTTCCATGAGGATGCGAAAATAATCGGAAAGAGTTAAGGGTGGGGGAGGAAAACTATTTTGTGAATAAGAATTTTGCACCTCGACTTTATCGGGATGCGAAATACGGTAGAAATATTTCTAGCAAAAAAATCAACTCAATAATTTATTTCAAGGCTCTGCGTGCCTCCTCCCAATCACAGAAAAAAATCGCCGTGTTTCTCCGTGCGAAACAGTAATGACAAACTTTTCTCAAAAGATTAAAAATTGATTTTTCACATTTGCATCGTGAGCAATTCAGCAATCAGTCAGTTATTTATTTCGAAATTAAAAGAGAACGAAAAAATTCTGTGGAGCGGAATACCACGACAAAAAATATTATTGCGCGATGTAGATATGATTCTGGTTCCCATAAGCATCATCGCCATTGGCTTCGGATTGTTTTTCAATTTTGCCATTTTTTATTACCAGCAGTTTTTCTTTTTACCAATATCAATCAGCATTGTGCTGGCAGGTTTTTACATCGGCATCTTTCGTTTCTTCATTGATTCGAAAAGAAGAAAATCAATTTGGTATTGCGTAACTGATAAAAGAATACTGATGCTCTCTAAAAAAAATCAAACTGTTTTTCAAACACTGCCATTAAAAGATATTGAGCAATTGGATTTTTCAGAAGAGAAAGATGGCAGCGGATTTATTTTATTCGGAAACACCAATCCGATATGGCCGTGGTTGTTTGGTAAATTCTTTTTCACTCGCGGCACCATTCCCGGTTTTGAATTAATACCCGAAGTGCAGAAAGTTGATTTAATAATCAAGGAAGCAATCGGCAATTATGTTGACCCATTTGTATTGGAAAAAGTGAAGCCGGATGAGAAGAATTTGAACTGAGTTGATAGAACGCAGATTTTTATGATACTTAAGATTTATTAAGATTTTTATTATCTGCGCAAATCAGCTCAATCATAAAAATCTGCGTTCCATTTTTTATTCCTTCACAAACTTTTTCACCTGCACATTTCCATCCTGCATCAGCGCTTTTATAAAATAAACTCCTGATGGAAATGATTTGAGATTGATGGTTGAAGTTTTCTGATTCAGTTTTTCAATGTAAATATTTCTTCCAAGCACATCAGCAATATCAATTGAAATCATATTCATTTTCCCGCTTTGAATGGTTAACTGAATCTCTGCAGGATTTGGAAAAACTGTTACTTCATTCACTGAATTTATTTCATGAATGCCAGAGATAAAACTATTGGTGGTGGTATTTGTGATAACAGGTATGTTGTAATCAAAATAAATGGAGGCAGAGTTTTCAATCAACGCTCCATTCGGAAGATTTGGTTTCACCTTTACTTTGAACTGCACAAATCCTTTACTCATTGCTTCGTTGCTCGCACTATCAGGAAGAAACAGCGGATTAAAAATCCAGGTGAGAATTCCACTACCTGAAATAGTAAAATCAAAAGGAGCACTCGCAGTAATATTTTCTACACTGGCAGGATTAAGATATTGCGAAAGTGTGTCTTTCAGAATTACAAAATGTGTGGTATCGTTTCCGGTGTTTTGAAAATGTATGGTGTAAGTGAGAATGGAATCAGCAGCAGTTAAATTTCCGGATGTAGAAACTTGTTTTGAGTTGGGGTCAAGCGAACTTGTAACAGGTTCGGCGAATTGAATTTGATTGTTTGCCATATAGCAATCGTTCGCAGTTGGACTTACCGAAAAATTAGATTGCAATAAATAAGTTAATGGCAGATAAGAAGGAACATACATTTCGCAATCAACGAATCCGCTAAAACTATTCAGGTCAGTTATTATCCAAGTCAATGTGTGATTAACAGTATCATCAACGGGTGGGCTTGACCATATGCTACCATTGTATGTAAGTGAGGTGTCATAAACAAATGTTAGTATTACTGTGTCTGCGAAAGATGGAAAGTTATTGTCATAAACTTCAATATCATATTCTTTATCGAAGCCGGGATTTGACGGATAGCAATATGGAAATACATAAAGGTCATAACTCCCAGGACCGATAAAAGAATAATCAGCCCCGGAAATTGTATCGCAGGTGGAAGGAAAAAAAATAATTCCGGCGAAACAACTCGAATAAGTTCCGCAACTTGAATAAGCATAATTTTCAATTACATAATATCCTGAATCAGGAACAGCAATTGAATAGTCACCATTCACATCAGTTGTTCCATAAGCAGTGTAATTGTAATTACTGTCATGTGCTTCTAAGTAAACTCCCTGACTGGGAAGTTCGCCTGCATCGAAAATACAATTCCCGTTTAAGTCGTTGTAAATTTTTCCTTGAATAATATTTTGGTAATAGATGGATGGTATAAAATAATTTGCTGTGGTGGTCTGGCATCCACCGTTGTCAGTAACTGTGAGATGATAAGTTCCTGAAGGAACGCCCGAAAGCGTTTGTGAAGTTGCGCCATTACTCCACAGGAAAGAATATGGCGACTGCCCACCATTCATGTTTGCAGTAAGTGACCCTGTGTTGTTACAATTAGGTGCAACCGCTGTAATGAAAGCATAGTAAGTATAAGAATAATCAATAACATAAACCAGCAACACATTATCGCAACTGTTCTGGTCAGTAACAGTGACAAAATAATTACCACCAACAAGGTTTAGTAAATCTTCAGTAGTAGCCCCATTACTCCACAAATAATTGTAAGGAGAAACGCCACCTGTAACTGTAAGGTCAATGCTTCCGTTTGCTGTATAGCAAGTGGAGTTGGTATGCGTTGCCGTTAATGATGGTGCGTTTGAATTCACAACCGTTGCATTTAAATAGTTGATGCATGAACTTGTATCAATCACTGTAACAGAATAATTTCCTGAAGTGATGTTGCTCAAATCCTCTGTAGTGGCGCCATTGCTCCAGATATAAGTTGCAGGAATCGGAGGTGTTAAACTTAAATCAATAGAGCCATTACTGTTATTACAAGTTGCATCAATATGTGTTTCGGAAAGTGTGAATGCACAAACCGGAGAGTAACATAAAGTATCAGAAAGCACACTAACACAAGAAAAGAAACTATTCAGTACAACCTCGATGCAAATAGGGGTATTAGGAACTAATCCATTAAGTGTTATAGGAGAAGTAGCATTAGCAATTACCCCCACACCTGCACCAGTCCATATTACCGTATAATTTCCTGATCCTGTGGGATACCAGTTAACCGTAATAGAAGTCCCTGAATAATTGATTAAATTAATAACAGGCGTTGCAGCAACAGAAATAAAAACAGGATTGCTATAAGTTGTTATTCCCATTGAAGTAACTCCGGCCCTGTATGCATACCATTGTGTAATTGGTCCTGTATTAAAAGTACTATCCGTCCCAGCGATAGGTATCCAAGAACTTGCACCAACTTCATATTGCCAGTTAATGGTATCACCATTTGAGCCGGACAATGAAAGTGTAACAGAATCTCCCCAACAAACAATGGAATTTACCGGTGTTAATGTTTGAGAAAATGTAATGATAGGAGCAATTGCTAAAAGTAAAATGAGTAAAAATTTTTTCATATTAAAATCATTTGCTTCTAAAAGTAAATAGATATAGTTGAGAGAAGAAATAATTTTATTGTCAAACCCCAAACTGCACAAAGTGATAATCACAATGAACATACACCCAACGACCCCACTGTGTTTTATTCATGCGGCCAAATAACGGATGCTTGGCAGGGAATGAATTTGCGTTGAGCAGTTGATTTAATTTTTGAAGGAAGAATTGTTTTTCATTTTCAAAACTTTCCATAGCTAATTTGTTTCGAACAATATCCATTTCCTTAAAAGTGCGGAGTGGTTTCTTCTTTAAATTTTTTATAGAAGGCCGCATATTTAAAAAAGTCATCCACCGAAAAACGGTGCGCGATAAAAACCCGCTTTTGTCGGGAAGAATAATTTCTCCCAATGCCAATTGATTGGCCATTGCTAAATGATGAAGCATTTGTGATGGGTTCATCACACCAAATAATCCAACTGAATCGTTTGTTATCAGATTCAATCGTTTCAATATTTCTTCCTTCGCACCCGAATCAAAAATTGTTTTCATGAAAAAATATTCTTCAAGATAAAAATTTTACATGACGACAAACCTGCATACTGCCTACTGCAAACTGCCAACTGATTTTAATTCCCTTCATAAACCGCCCCCGAAGTTGGAGTTTCGTTCAACTCAATTTTCTTCAGCATTGGCAGCTTAGGTTTTATCTGATCCCATAACCAGATGGTTATTTTTTCGCAAGTAGGATTTTCCAATCCGGGAATATTATTTAATAATTTATGATCAATCGAATCAATGATTGGTGCAATCACTTTTTTTATTTCCGAAAAATCCATCACCCATTCCAATTCAGGAACAGGATTTCCTTCGAGGTAAACTACCAACCGATAAGTATGCCCGTGAATTTCACGACACTTATGTTCAGGTGGAACCTTTGGAAGAAAATGTGCGGAGTCGAAAGAGAATTGTTTGAAAATAAGCATGAGTCAGTTATCAGTAGGCAGTAAGCAGTTTACAGTATGCAGTTTTATTTTATGCCAGACTTGCTTCCAAAGTAACAGTGCAAGAAAGTGATTTACTGATAGGACAAGTTGCTCTTGCTTCTTCTGATATTGCTGCAAATTGTTCAGAAGTGCATCCGGCAATTTTAGCTTTCACCACTAAATGAGAATTGATGATTGCACCATTTTCAAGATCAACCGTACATATGGTTTCAATTGAATCAGATTTCAATCCTGCCTTTTCGGTCAGAAAACTAAGTTTCATGGAATAACATCCTGCATGTGCGGCAGCAATTAATTCTTCCGGATTTGAACCGGCAGCATTTTCAAATCGTGTTGCCCAGGTGTAGGGTAAGTTTTTTACCAGATTACTTTGAGTTGTTAAACTTCCGGTTCCTTCTTTTCCTGTTCCTGTCCAAAGGGCTGTTGCGTTTCTTTTCATTTTATTTGTTGATTGGTTTATTAGTTTATTAGTTCATTAGTGTGCTGTCATTCTGATGAAACATCCCGGACATCAATCTCGGGAGCTTGTCGAAGAATTTTGATTAATAGTTTATAGTTTTTACTAAAAACAAGAACCTCAAATCACAACAGTTAACTGCCTACTGTAAACTGCCTACAGCAGACTGACTATTCGGGCCGCAAACATAATTATTCTGCTTGCTTTTTTATCCGCTCTTTTCGTTTACATTTGCCACTCCAAAAAAAGTAAAGACGCATTTAAAATGAAATTGACGAAAGAAACAAGACAGGAAATTGTAACCAAGTTTGGCGGAAACGCTAAAAACACAGGCGCTGCCGAAGTTCAGGTTGCATTATTAACCGAGCGCATTCAGCATATCACAGGTCACTTAGGTGGACAAAAGAACGATGTAAACTCAGCTCGTGGTTTAATGAGATTGGTTAGCCAGCGCAAAAGATTGTTGCACCATCTTTCTGAAACCAATTTGACTTCTTATCGCCAGTTGATTAAGGACTTAAATCTTCGTAAGTAATTCGTTGAATTATTTACTGC
>JAHEZG010000389.1 GCA_023251195.1 Chitinophagaceae bacterium
ACGACATTTATTCAACCCCTGTAATATATGTTCTTGATAAAGACAGAATCATTCGTTACAAGCGAATTGATGTTGATCAGGTGCGTGAAATTTTTGAAAAAATAATTTCAGATAAAAAGAAAAAATAAAGCAGCAATCGTTCTGATTATTTTAGCGCCCTTAAAATAAATTTCAATGAAATCAAATAACCGGATACTGATTATTGTAGTTATGATTATTGGTGCAGCGGCTTGCCGATTATTAACCAATTATTTTCATTTGTGGAACTTCACTCCCATTGCCGCCATTGGATTGTTTGCCGGAGCTACCATTAAAGATAAAAAATTAACATTTCTCGTTCCGTTGGTTGCTATGTTTTTAACTGATATTATTCTTGGCCTTCATAGCGGTTTATTTATTATCTATTTTTGTTTAACCATCATTACCTTAATTGGTATTTGGCTTGAAAACCGCCAATCGCCAATAAATATTTTTGGTGCTTCACTTCTGTCATCTCTTTTGTTTTTTATAATTACTAACTTTTTTGTCTGGTTTCAAAACCCAATGCATGCACAAACCATTCAGGGATTAATTGGTTGTTACACCATTGCCATTCCGTTTTTTGGAAACACTATTGCCGGCGATTTATTTTTCAGTGGGGTTCTTTTTGGCGGCTATGCTTTGCTAAATAGCAAATCAAAAAAACTTATCTGATTTTATAATCAGTACTTTTTTGTTTTTCGTTTTCATCCTTACTTCAGGAAACTTAGATGTATTTTCTTCAATTTTTTTCAGTCAAATAATTTAGCTTAGTCAATTGTTTTTTTTCAATTGACATTTAAGTATGTCGATTGTAAGTAATTTTAAGTTGTTGTTTGCATTATACTGAAGCCGATTTAATTTTTACAAGTTATGCCATTCATTATTATTTAATTTGCATTCAACTTAAATACTCATGCTCAAATTTAAATTGTTGTTGCTTTCAGTTTTTGCAACTGTTTTATCTACTCAGTTTGCCGGTGCACAAACCGCTGCTGAAGACACAATAACTGTTCAGTGTTTTACTTACCAGAGTCCGCAGGATGCTTGGTTTAATTTTCCAACTGATACCAATCAGTATCGGAAAATTCTGATGATGTACAACCTGCATTGTCCTGATCCTGTGCAATGTGGTGAATGGGATTATTTAACTTATACCTATTTGTATGACCATACAGGAGTAATGGATAGTACATTGTTAAATCATTCCAATTTTACGATAGATGGGGCATCACCTGATTCAATTTCATTTATGAATTCGCCATCGTATACCTACCATCCAACCATTCAATATTCGATGGTTATCGATAGCACCATTTCAGCTGGTTTGTTTAGCCTTGGTACCGGAAATCTGCAATCAACGCATCCGTTCAACACCACTGATGACCGGCGAGCACGCACTGTTTATTTATGGAAAGCTTCAGAATTAATTTTATCTGGATTAAGCGCCGGAAATATATCAGCCATTGAATTGAATGCTGCTTTTGCCTGGGGAACAGAATTAAATCATTTAAAAATAAGAATTGCACAAACCAATGTTGATTCGCTGGAAAATAATCAACTTCCTGCCGCATGGATGCAAGTCTTTGATCACAACACTTACCTCACTACAGGATTAAATACCCTTCAATTTTTGCAACCCTATAATTGGGATGGAATTTCAAATCTTATGATTGAATTTAGTTTTGATAATGATGAAACAGGATGGGATAATTTGTTATATACCACACCTGAAACCTGGAGTGCCGGCATAACATCAACCGGAAATGACAAGGACATATTTTTTAACGCAAACGAATTTGTACAGGTGCCGGGCGAAGCATTTGCCGGTATTGATTCATTTGTAACAATAGCCTATTGGGCTTATGGCGACCCTGCAAACCAACCAAACGATGGAACTTGTTTTGAAGCAATTGATTCAGCAGGCAACAGAGTATTGAATGCTCACTGCCCATGGAGTAACAGCAATGTGTATTGGGATGCAGGAAATGCCGGAAGCAGTTACGATCGTATATCAACTGCTGCAACAGTTAATCAAATAGAAGGTCAATGGAATTACTGGACTTTCACCAAGAACTGCGTTAACGGTTCAATGAAAATTTATTTAAATGGAAATATTTTTCTCACAGGAACCGGACTAAATCGCCTGATGAAAAATATTGCCTACTTCAGAATCGGAAAAGGAAACTGGAATGGTGCCCAATCGTACAGGGGTGCAATGGATGAATTTGCAGTGTGGAATGCGGAACTTGATCAGACAACCATACAACAGTATATGTACAAGGATATTGATGCCTTGCACCCGTTTTATTCAAATTTGGTTTGCTATTATAATTTCAATGTAAATTCCAATAACACATTTACCGATTCATCTCCTGGAAATTTCACAGCTACTATTATGAGCACACTTGATAATAATTTTATTCCGGCTCAAACACTTTTTCGTAATTATTCAAAATTATATGAGCGCCCCAACATCCAATTGCAACAGGGCAGTTTCATTTCTCACCTTGATTCTGTTATTGAAATTGATACCATTCAAAATTCGCCATTCACTATTGTTATGTACAGCGATACTTTGAATCCAACAACAGCAACCGATACACTTAATGTCTGGCCACTGTTCTTCAATAATTATTTATATGATTTGGCGGGAAACGCCATTGACTCTTCACTGGTCATTGCCGATGATACTTTATGGAAACAAACCTGGTATTACTACAGCCCGCAATTTGAAATAATTGACCGTTATGAATTAGCCAGGTATATCACCCTGTATGGTAACCAAACACAACTTCCTTCAAACGGAAGAACATGGGTGTATGATTTAACTGACCTGGCTCCACTGCTTCATGATTCGGTTCACCTGAGTTCAGGCAACTGGCAGGAATGGCTGAACATGAAATTCATTATGATAAAAGGCAAACCAGCGCGTGACCCAATCAGTGTTAAAAATTTATGGAATGGCGATTATGGCCATAACTCAGCTATGGAAACTTACCTGCATCCATTGAGATTAAAAATTGACCCGCTTGCTAAAAATACAATGTGGCGTACACTTACAACCGGACATGGACAAAACGGCCCAAATGCCTGCGATGAATTTTGCCAGAACAATCAATATGGAAAAGTAAATGGCGTGCAGCATTTTCAACAACTTATATGGAGAGATGACTGCGGTCGAAATCCGTTATACCCACAAGGAGGCACCTGGATT
>JAHEZG010000390.1 GCA_023251195.1 Chitinophagaceae bacterium
TTTTTAAAGTTGAAAAAAATTTAGTGGCCGGTGGCCGCTATCGCCCTTTGTCGCTTGTGACCTTTGCCATGGAAAAAGAATACTTCGGCGATTCGCCCCATACCAGTCATTTCATAAATGTATTGCTCTATGCGTTGTGCGGAATATTTATTTACCTGATGATGCAGCAGCTATTTAAAAATTCGGATGATCGTATTTCGAAATTGCAATTGCTTCCGCTTATTACCACACTGCTTTTTATTGCGCACCCCATCCACACAGAAGCTGTAGCCAACATTAAAGGCCGCGATGAAATTATGAGCATGTTGTTTTGCTCCATTGGTTCCTGGTTGTTGTTGCAATACATGGATACCGGAAAGTCGATAGTAAAAATGATTTTGTCGTTCGTGTGTTTTTTTCTTGGCATGTTGTCAAAAGAAAATGCGGTTACATTTTTTCTTGTGATTCCGCTGATGTGGTACTTTTTCAGAAATACTCCATTGAAAAATTACATTCAATTAATGATTCCCCTTGCGGCTGCCACTGTTCTTTTTTTAATTCTTCGCCAATCATTCACACACACTTCAATAAACAAAGAGGTGAATGAGATCATGAACAATCCGTTTTTCGGAATGACTGTTTCTCAAAAATTTGCTACTATCATTTTTACTTTCGGAAAATATTTATGGCTGTTGCTGGTGCCATTAAAATTGACCTCTGATTATTATCCATTTGAAATTACCGCACAATCGTTTGGTTCAATATGGGTAATCATAACGCTGCTGATTACAGTTGCGGCGCTGTTAACCGCAGTAATGCAATTAAAAAAACAAGCGCTCCTTTCATTCAGCATTTTATTTTTCGGAATCACTTTTTCGGTAGTGAGCAATCTTGTTTTTCCTATCGGAACCTTTATGAACGAACGGTTTTTATTCATGCCTTCATTGGGCTTTTGTTTATTGGTGGGATTGGGAATTTTAAAATTTTCAGAGTTTTTATTACAGAAAGAAAAAACGGTCATCGCCAATCCCTTTCACCTGGCACAATTTGCCACCGCACTTTTTTCGGTGCTCATGCTTGCATATGCAGGCCGCACCATCGCAAGGAATACTGCATGGAAAGACAACTTCACTTTGTTCATGACTGATATTCACAACTCGCCCAATAGCGCCAAAATGAACAATGCAGCCGGTGGTGAGTTAATAGCACAATCAGATAAAGACACGGACCCTAACGAAAAGAAAAAGAAAACCGATCAGGCAAAAATTTATTTAAAAAAAGCCCTCGCACTTTATCCAAAGTACAGCAATGCTTACCTGCTGCTTGGCAACGCATACCTGAAAGGTGATAAAGATTATCCTTCAGCATTTCATTATTACAAACAAGGCATGGTCATGTATCCCGGATATACGCTGGCTTATAACAACATGAAAATTCTGATGGGCAACTGGAAAGATTACAACGCACAGCGCGATTCTATCATCAGTTATTTGATAACTTCACCCAATGATCCGGTTCCTTATTATTTCATGGGTTCATTAATGGAAAACTTAAACAAGCCTGATTCAGCTTTGCTTCAATATAAAAAAGCATTGCAGCTGCATCCCGGATTTGCCGAAGCACTATTGCAAACCGGAATGATTTACGGGAAATATTTTAACCGCCTCGATTCATCTGTTTACTATTTAGAAAAATCAATTAAAGCAAATCCTGACATTGCAGAGTCGTATGAAAATTTAGGTACCGCATATGGCATGCAACAAAATCTTGGCGCTGCTATAAATATATTAAATGAAGGCTTGAAACGATTTCCGAACGATTCAAAACTGTATTACAACCTTGGTGTTTCGTACCAGATTTCAGGAAATGCAACCAAGGCAAAAGAATGCATGGATAAATACAAACTACTGGAACAAACTATTAAACCTTAATAAGAATTTATAATTACCATTGACAAAAAAAAATGAAACCCGATTATAAATTTTCTTAAAAAACAAAACTCAAATGAAACATTCGCTGATCAAATTAATTATTGTTTTAGCTTGCCTGTCCGGATTACTTATGTCGTGCAGCAAATCGCCGGAAAGAGTTTTGCCAAATAAAAATGGAAAATGGAAAGCTGTAATCACTAACCATGTAACATCAACTGCAGGTTTTGATACTTCTGCAGTTAACGAAACAGAATTTACATTTCTGAAAGATGGTACCGGATCATACATAGACCTCTCAGCAGGCGGAGTAACATTTACTTGGACTTATTCAAGCGATTCAAAAAAAATAACTTACCAGCGAACCGGTTACACAGTTATCGTTTTAGATGTAACTGTCATGGAACGAAAACACGAACAATGGCATACGGTTTCAACTGAAATTATTGGTCTTGATTCTTATTCTACCGACCTTACAGTTGATTTAACCAAATCAGATTAATTTTTTTAGGTTGAAAATTCAAAGGCGCAAAAAAAAATCAGCGTCTTGTTATTTTATTAAAGGCAATCCGGCCTGCTCAGCAAACGATTGTTCTCATTCAGAACTCTATAATATATTGGGGAGAAATCTGCTTTATTTTTATTTTGTTTAAAGCAAGTTAAAATGAAATCAATTTCTACAATCGTTAAATCGTTTAGCATTTTCCTGATTATTATACTGGTAAATACCGGTAATTTATCAGCCCAATATTCACTTTCGTTCAATGGAACCAATCAGCGTGTAACATTTGGTGCCGCAGCCGGATTAGGAGTTTCCAGTTTTACATTGGAATGCTGGTTCTATAAATCAGGTGCAGGTGTTGGAGCAAGTACAGGAAGCGGAGGTATTACAAGTGGTATTCCGTTGATTGCAAAAGGAAGAGGCGAAGCTGACGGCAGTAATTTGGATATGAATTATTTTCTGGGAATAAATTCTACAACCAATGTATTGTGTGCTGATTTTGAAGAAGGAACCGGTCAGGTAAGCCCGGGATTAAATCATCCGGTTTATGGAACAACTGCTCTGTGCAATAATGTGTGGTATCATGCCGCCGCAACCTATGACGGTGGCACCTGGAAAATTTACCTGAATGGAATTTTAGAAGCCACATTGGCCGTAAACAGGTTGCCGCAATCTTTGAGCATTCAGCATGCTTCAATTGCAACCGCTTTAAATTCAACAGGCGCTGCTGCTGGTTTTTTCAACGGGAAAATGGATGAGGTACGGATCTGGAATTATGCTCGAACTCAAACCGATATTCAAAATAATCTGTCGATTGAAATTA
>JAHEZG010000070.1 GCA_023251195.1 Chitinophagaceae bacterium
AAACGGCTCTCAAACATTTTCTGGTGAATGAGCACCGTGCCTTTCGCTTGTGTGGCTGTAACCAGAAGAACAGAAAGTAAATCAGGAGTGAGACCGGGCCATATTGCATCGGCAATGGTCATCACACTTCCGTCAATGAATGTTTGAATTTTATAAGTTGATTGTTCAGGAATAAAAATATCGTCGCCACGAATTTCCATTTCAATTCCGAGTTTGCGGAATGCATCGGGAATTAATCCGAGTTGTTCGGGTTGCGCATTTTTAATGGTGAGTTCGCTTTGTGTCATCGCCGCCATGCCAATGAAACTTCCCACTTCAATCATATCACTCAACATGCGATGCTCTGTTCCGCCGAGCGATTGCACACCGTGAATCGTTAAAAGATTGGAACCGATGCCTTCAATTTTTCCACCCATGCGCACAATCATTTTGCAGAGTTGCTGCAGGTAGGGTTCGCATGCCGCATTGAAAATGGTGGTGGTTCCTTTCGCGAGCGATGCTGCCATAACTATGTTGGCAGTACCTGTAACAGATGCTTCGTCGAGCAACATGTAAGTGCCCGTTAACTGCGAAGCATCAATGGTGAAATTATTTTCCTTGTTATCGAAATTAAATTTCGCGCCGAGTTTTTCGAAACCGATGAAGTGTGTGTCCAATCTTCTTCTTCCGATTTTATCGCCGCCGGGTTTTGGAATAAATGCTTTTTTAAACCGCGCGAGCAGCGGACCAATCATCATGACCGAACCACGAAGGCGCGCAGCTTTCTTCGCGTAGTCGTCGGTGTTCATGTAATCGAGATTGATATTATCAGCGCGGAACGAATAAGTGTCTTCGTTCTGTTTACGAATCTCCACTCCGAAATCGCGGAGCAAATCAATCAGCATATTCACATCTACAATGTTCGGGATGTTGCTGATGGTAACAGTTTCGTTGGTGAGCAATGTGGCGCATAAAATCTGCAGCGCTTCATTCTTGGCTCCTTGTGGTGTTATTTCTCCCTTGAGTTTGTAACCGCCGGTTACTTCAAATGCATCAGGCATGTTTTGTTAGTCTTTAGTCGTGAGTCCTTTGTCCTGAGTTTTTTCTATTGAATATTTTTCCTCTCTGAAAAAATCAGGATTCGAAGATGAACTGATATTTCACACGAAATATTTTGTATGTGAAAATTTTATTCACGAAGAAAGGAGAGAGTGAACAGAAATAGTTTACCGAAATAAAAAATTCATTCCAGGTGATTTTTTTATGCCTGTCATCCTAAGCTGGTCGAAGGATGTTAAAACACTGCGAACCATAAACTCCAAACCCGCAACTGTTTTTCCCATCAAATCAAATTGCCTCTCTGCTTCTTTTTTCCTACTTTTACACTATGAACAAGCAGTTAAAAATATACAAACCAAGCGATGATGAAATATTGAAAAATGTTGTGCAATCGTTCGAGATTGAGAATATTCATATTGCTTCTGCTGTTGCAAAAAACATATTTAAAAAAGTTTTATTGAAACTTAAAAAAGCGAACGGATAATTTTTTTCATCAGCGAGTAATCTGCTTTGGCGGCTTGCTGAATCGCATTGACATAATCATCAAATTTTTCTTTTCGGAAATTTTCAAGGGCTAATAATTTGTGCCCTGCCTTTGCTGCCATCAGATTTGCAAGCAAGCGCACTGTGCGACCGTTACCTTCCCGAAACGGATGGATGAATAAAAGTTCGGCATGCACTCTTGCAATAGCAGTTATCAATTGTTCTTCAGAATTATATTCGCTATTCAGTGGGAGTAAAATATTTTTCTCAAACTCATTCATTGTTTCATTCAGAAACTTTGCAGGCGGAAACAGGAATCCGCCTTTTGAAATATTTACATTTCTGAATTTGCCGGCAAACGAATACAAATGACCAAGCGCCAACTCGTGCATCCGCAGAATGTATTTCAAATTGAATTTTGTTTCTTCATTCAACTCGTTGAATAAAACTTTGTATGCAAAAAGAAATCCTTCGAACTCCGATTGCTCAAGTTCTTTCAGTTCGGTAAAACCAAATTTGTTCTGAAGAATTTCTCCTTCATCTTTCGGGATGCGATATTTTTCTTCTGCCATGCCTGCAGCTTTTCTTTCTCAAATGTAATTCAGAGTTTGATTTGCCTTCTGAGAGATGAACATGAACTGATATTTCTCACGAACTATTTTGTGTGTGAAAATTTTATTCACGAAGAAATGAGTGAGTGAACAGAAAAAATTTTCTCCTGTGATTTTATTTTTTTCTAATTGACGAGGTTGAATGGATTATTGATTTCTTGTTACGATGTCATCTATCACATGAATATTTCCGTCTCCGTCTTTTAATACATTGCGTGGACGCATATCTGCGACAGTGAACTTCCCATTTGAGTAAGTAAAACTCTTTGTTTTTTCAAATCCTAAATCTTTCATAAAAGAATCTATCTCTTCTACAGTAGTCTGTACAGCATCAGCAATATATTTTTGCTTTATTATCGGCTCGATGTAGGGCGCTCTTTTTGTCCCCTCGTTTTTCAAACCTGTGAATCCGACTAACTCATATTTATTTTCAGGAAATACTTCGTTGTGGTTATCAAGTTGTTCAAGAAATTGTGTAACACTATATCCTGCGTTAAATAAATTATTTGCTTTGAAAACAGTGCCGGTATTCTTGTCGTAAGCTAATGTGTGCTCATTTCCTCCACCTGTAAATGGTTCTCCGAGTGAATATAAATCTTCCACCCACATGGCATTCTGATTTGCAAAATCAAGCGCAGCTTTGTTTTCTACTTCCCGTTTTTCGTTTCCGGTAAGTTGTCCTTGCTGTTCCTTTTCTGTTGCTTCAATGCTTCCTCTAATGAAAGCGGATGCTTCTCCCATTTTTTTATATAATTCATTGCCCCTTCCGAGTTTTTCTTGTGGGCTTCGCTGAAATATTTTCGCTCGTTCTCCATTTATCTCTTCCTTCTGAACTGCTGGTGTTTCTGATTGCCGCCGCCGCCGCTGCGTGCAGGTTTTACAAATCCTTTTTTGCGGAATGATTTTTCGCGACCGGTTTTTTCTTTGAGCGGCGCACCTTTGATATTGTCGAGATTGAAATCGTCACCGATTTGTAACTGACCGCCACTGATAATATCGAGGTCGTTTTTAATAACATCGTCGCTCACATGCTGGTTGTCGTTCCATTGCAGGTGAACGAGTTTCATGTAGTAAGCAACAGTTTCGGCAGCACTCTTTTTCTTTTCAGGGTCGGCTACATCGTCCTTTATTTTTTCGAGCAGCCGCTCCAGATTTTTTCCGTAGTTGCGATACTTGATTTTATTTTTCGGATAAGCGAGCGGTGCCACGCGCAAATCTTTTTCGGTGGGCGGATCGGGCATCGGATACGGCGAGTCAATATCGAGCTTGTACTGGGTCATGATGTGGAGGTGATCCCACAACTTCATTTTATACTCTTCAATGTTTCGAAATTGCGGTGTGCTGTTGCTCATTATATTGATGAGCGCATTAGCAGCCGCATTGCGCTGATCGCGATCCTTAATTGTTAAAAGATGCTCAGCTAATTTTTGTGTGATGCGTCCATATTCCGGAATTTCCATCTTCGGACGCTGTGTATTGTATTCCATATTTGATTGGAGAAGTGACAAATGTAAGAGGTAATGAGTTATTTACTAAATGTTATTGTGAAGGCGGGAAAATAAGGGGTGTAACAGCAAAGTCTTAAATAATGGAGAAATCGTTGAAACGATTTTGTGTTAGAGGAATTTTTTATAGCCCACGGTTTAAACCGTGGGCTATGATTCGAAAAAATATTTTCAGAATGGCTTCAGCCATTTCGTTATCTGAAATTTCTGTGTAACACTAATATCAAATTTACTTTCGAAATTAGCGCGCGTTAAAAAATAAAATGAAAGTCGGGCTTTTCTTTGGTTCGTTTAATCCTGTTCACATCGGTCACCTGGTGATTGCCAATTTTATGGCGGAGAATACCGATTTGCAAAAAGTGTGGTTTGTAGTGAGTCCGCATAATCCACTGAAGGAAAAGAAAACTTTATTGAAAGATGCTGATCGCTTGCAGTTGGTTCGATTGGCAACGGAAGACAACACGAAATTTAAAGTGAGTGACATTGAATTCAAACTGCCGCAACCATCGTACACCATTCACACGCTCACTTATCTGAAAGAAAAATTTCCGCAACACGAGTTTGTTTTAATCATGGGGTCCGATAATCTGGAATCGCTGGAGAAGTGGAAGAACTACGAAATCATTTTGCGTGATTATGAAATTTATATTTACAGCAGAGCTGAAAAATTGAAAACTCCATTGGCAAATCACGCACATGTGAAAATATTTGAGGTGCCGGTGATGGATATTTCTTCTTCTGAAATCAGAAAATTAATCAGTGAAAAAAAATCGGTGCGCTACCTGCTTCCTGAAATTGTGTATGAAGAAATAAAGACCAGAAAGTTTTACCGGAAAACTGTTACAGTTTAATTTTTAAAAGAACCGGACAGTGGTCGCTGTGTCTTACATCAGGTAAAATTTCTGACGACACTAAATCTTTTTCCAATTCTTTAGTTGCATTGTGGTAATCAATCCGCCATCCTTTGTTGTTTGCGCGCGCATTAAAAAAATTACTCCACCAGGTGTATTGATGCGGCGCCTGATTGAAATGACGGAAAGTATCCACCCAACCGGTTTCAAAAAATTTGCTCATCCATTCTCTTTCTTCCGGAAGAAAGCCCGATGAGTTTTTATTTCCTTTCGGGTCGTGAATATCAATTGGCTGGTGACAGATATTGTAATCGCCGGAAAGGATAATTTTATTTCTGGTCTTCTTCAACTTGATTAAATATTCCAGATAATCATTGAGAAAATTATACTTAAACCCCTGACGAATTTCTCCTGTTGTTCCACTCGGAAAATAAGTATTGATGAAAGTGGTGTCGCCAATATCCATTCGTAATACTCTTCCTTCATTGTCATATTGATTCAATCCGATTCCTAATTTAATCTGGTCGGGTTTTAATTTAGTGAGAATACCCACTCCGCTGTATCCTTTCTTCTCTGCCGAAAACCAGAAATGATGGTAGCCAAGATTTTCAAATTCTTTCACATCAATTTGTTCGGGCTGTGCTTTTGTTTCCTGAAGCATCACTATATCATACTTGTTTTCTTTCAGCCAATCCACCAATCCTTTTTTCATGGCAGCGCGAATGCCATTGACATTATATGTGATAAGAGAAATTTGTGATGACATTTTTTATTTGATTTTGAAAAACAAGAATAGAAAAATTTTCTGACTAAAAACTTTTCCAAAGTTTCGAACTTTGGAAAAGTTAAATACACTCAATAAATCATTTGGACATATTTGCAATCCAATTGCAAATATGTCCAATACTTATTTTTTCACTTCATCAAAAACCGAAGATGAATTATTCCAGCTTATCACTCTTGTATCTTTTATCTGCTGATTCATGTTGCCGCCATAAATCAGATTGAGTTGCGCTTTATTGTGCAGTTGATGGAACTGATACAGCCCTTTTAAAAAATCATCACGCATGGTCATGCCCGATTTTATTTCAATGGCTTTTACTTTTCTGCCAATGTCCATAATGCAATCGAGTTCGTGACCGGTTTTATCGCGCCAGAAATACAATTGCGGTTCCTGTGCCTGGTTGAAAAAATGTTTTCCTAAATCGGCAATCACCATGTTTTCAAACAACGAACCTGTTGCGTGAAATCCACTGAGTTCAGCAGCAGATTTAATTCCGAGTAAGTAACATGCAAGACCCGTATCCCAGAAATAAAGTTTCGGTGATTTTACCAATCGCTTATTAAAATTCTGATGATAAGGTTGCAATAAAAAAATTACATAACTCGCTTCCAACACACTCAGCCACGCCTTAATCGTATTAACCGCAACCCCTGCTTCAACCGAAAGCGAAGAAAGATTCAGCACCTGACCCACGCGACCGCTGCACAGCATAATGAATTTTAAAAACGAACTCATGTCGCCCACATTTATCAAATCACGCACATCGCGCTTCAGATAAGTTTCAACATAACTGGAATAAAAAACCGACGGCTTTATTTTTTTATCAATGAGCCGCGGATAAAATCCCTGAAACAATAACGGATGCGCTGCGGGTAATTTCCCGATTTGTTTTAATTCATCCATTGAAAACGGAAGCAGTTTCAACACACCAGCTCTTCCGGCAAGTGATTGCGAAATGTGTTTGTTCATCAGAAAATTCTGTGAGCCGCTCAGAATATAAAATCCTGCTTTGTTCTTTTCGTCAGATAGTGTTTGTATGTATGAAAAAAGTTCGGGCACATGCTGCACTTCATCCAATATCACTCCTTTCTTAAACTGATTCAGAAATCCGCGCGGGTCAGCCATTGCGGCGTGGCGCTGATCGGGGTCTTCCAACGATACATACGGATGCTTTGCAAAAACTTTTTTCAGCAATGTGGTTTTTCCGCTTTGCCGCGGACCGGTTAATGAAACCACCGGAAATTTTTTCGCCACATAGCGAAGATGCGGTTCAATGGTTCGTGTAATCATGACGAAACAAAAATAACACATCTGGACAAATTTGCAATCCGATTGCAAATTTGTCCGATATTAAAAACCGACGCAGTTTTAGAAACCGCGTCGGTTTGAAAATATTTTAATGCGCGTGAACTTGCCTGCTTTCTTCTTCTACTCTTTCATCAGAATTATCGCCATCGCAAACCATCGCCACAATTTTGTTCGCGGCTTTTCTTCCGGTTTCTGCTGCGCCATTCATGTAACCCTGATAATTGAGAGAGCAATGCTCTCCGGCAAAAAGCAAATTGCCTACTTTCTTTTTTTCTGCACCGCAAATAGTTGCAAACTGTCCGGGGCGATAGCAAGCATAACTCGCAAGAGTATGTGGATGACTTGGCCAGTGCATCCGCTGCACATTGCCATTGTATTTCGCGGTGATGCCATTCCAGATTTGTTCGAGCTTCGGCAGGTAAATATCTTTTTGCGATTGAGGTGTTCCGCTTCCTAAATCCAATCCGAGAGTTCCGCCGAGGAAAACAGTGAAACCACCCTTTGTTCCGCTTTGCAACTGACTATTGTCCCAACCGGTTTGTAAATTATTATCAGAGAAAGTATAACCGGTATAACCCTGATTCCTCCAATAACGATTGTTGAATCCCATCATCAGTTTTGCGTTGGAACCATAACCGAGATTTTGAATGGCATTTGTTTTCCAATCGGGAAGTGTTACACCCGATAAATCAACGGTGCGCAAAATGGTAAATGGAATTGCCAATACTACTACATCAGCAGTCACGAGTTGTGTTGTGCCATTCGGTTTTTCAAACCAGAGTTTGTAAGAACCATTTGCGAGTTGCGAAAGCTTCACTAATTTTCTTTCAGTGGTTACCCTGTTCTGAACCTGATCATACAGTTTATTTATCACTCGCTGATTTCCTCCCTGAATTTTATAGCGCTCATCGCTCTCACCGAAAACATCGAATGTTCCCTGCGATACATCAGTAGAAAATAAATAAAGGAAATTGATAGATGATTGGTCATCCACTTCGCGACCATACTCGGTGAGATAAGCAACTTCCAATGCTTCACGAATCCATCCGCTCATACCGATGTAATCGAAGTAAGCAGCGATGCTCATGTTATCATAAAAACTCCACGCGCCCGGATTTTGAAAGTCAATGGTATCTGGCAACGAATCAATGTCGCTTTGAATTTGTGTTGCATAAGGAAGAAATGAATTTATAACTTCAGTGAGCGAGTAATGCTGACCATCGAAATAATAATCCTGCATGTTCAATGCAGTTTCACTTGATTGAAAAGTATCAATCAGAGGCAAGTTAAATTCATTGGCGAGGTTGAGCATATCAGTATGAATGCTGTCAATGAATTCGCCACCGAGTTCAGTGGTGAGACCTTGTGCCATAATATTACTTGCCGTATAAATCCGACCACCAACTCGCGCACTTGCTTCGTAAACTTTTGAATAAACACCTTGCTTTTTTAATTGATAACAACAATTCAATCCTGCCATTCCTCCTCCCACAATTACAATGTTTGCACCGCAGGTCCGGTCAGCACTTGCACCTGTAACACTCAATGCTTCGTCACCTTTTTTACATGATGCAATTAATCCTCCGGCGCCAATCAGTAATCCGGCTTTGGCTGTTGTAGAAAGAAAAATTCTTCGCGATGCACTTCGCGGTTGCGAAATCATATCTGCTAATTCATCAACCGGTGGTGCCGATTTAATTTTTGAAAGCAGTGCTATTTGAAATGCCTTTTTTAATGTTCGAAGCAATTCGGTGCGTGATTGTAGGTGACGGCTCATGAGTGATTTTTTTAATTGGGATGGAATGTAGAAGAAATACTGAAAAATCTATAAAATTTTTAGATGAAGCGTTGTTTTATAATGAAAAAACTGTTTCATTTTCGTTTAATGGCTGACAAACATCATTAAGTTAAATATGCAAGCTCAAAAGCTTGTGCGTATTTTGCGCACCCAAAAATGAATAAAAATTCAATCCCTCTTTCATATTTAAGAAAAGGCGATAAAGCGATTATTGTTTCGCTCGATAATTCGGCGCTCGGAATAAAACTGATGGAAATGGGGTGTATGCCCGGCGAACTTTTAGAAGTGGATTACATTGCGCCGCTCGGCGATCCGATTTCCATTCGCATCGGAAATTATTTATTGGGGTTACGAAAGGATGAAGCAGTGGCCATTAAAGTAATGAAGCAGTGAATGAACCAAAGAAAATAAAAATTGCCCTCGCCGGAAATCCGAACTGCGGAAAAACTTCGCTGTTCAATGCACTTACTGGCATGCGGCAAAAGGTCGGAAATTTTCCGGGTGTTACAGTTGATAAAAAAACCGGAATTCTTTTTCTGAATAATAAAACCGAAGCGCTCGTGGTTGATTTGCCCGGCACTTACAGTATTTATCCGCGACGCATTGATGAGATGGTCACCTTTGATGTGCTCGCCAATCCCGATAATGTTTCGCATCCCGATGTAATCGTTTTGTTAGCCGATGCATCGAACCTTAAACGGAATTTATTATTCTGCACACAGGTAATTGACATGGGAATTCCAACCGTGATTGCATTGAATATGATGGATGTGGCAGAGAAAAACAATATCCGCATTGATGTATTAAAGTTGGAAGAAGAATTAGGTGTGCATATAATACCTATGAATGCGCGCGATGGAAAAGGAGTGGACAAATTATTGAAGTTGTTATCCGATGAAGTTGCAAAACCAACCCGCAGTTTTATTGACATGCAGAAATTGTGTGGCGATGCAAAAGAGCTGAGCAATAAAATTCCATACTCCAATGAATATGTGGCAGCATTGCTTGCCGTACTTCATAAAGAGTTAAACGATTTTCCGGAAGAGAAACATATTCTTGTTGATGAGTGGATTGCTTCGAAGAATTTTGTGGCGGCGCGTTTTCAGGGCGAAGAAGTTTTGCAGCGATACAATTCAATCAATCGTGTAGTGAATGATTGTGTGAATGAAGAACAGAAAGAAAATAAAAGTTTAGAAACCACTTCCCGCATTGATAAAATATTATTGCATCCGCTGTGGGGGTATTTACTATTTCTTGGTGTTTTCTTTTTAGTGTTTCAGGCAATTTTTGCATGGGCGCAGTACCCGATGGATTTAATCAGTTCAGGCTTTTCTACTGCCGGAAATTACCTGCATAATTTATTGCCAGCGGGAATGATGAGTGATTTATTAATTCAGGGGGTGTGGGCTGGTGTTGGTGGAGTAGTTGTTTTCATTCCGCAAATCATGTTGCTGTTTGGCTTCATAACCATTTTGGAAGATACAGGTTACATGGCGCGTGTTAGTTTTTTGATGGATAAATTAATGCGCACCACAGGGCTCAGTGGAAAATCAACTGTGCCGCTAATCAGCGGAATGGCTTGCGCAATTCCAGCAATCATGAGCACACGCAATATTGAAAGCTGGAAAGACCGCATCATCACCATCATGGTGGTTCCGTTCATGAGTTGCTCGGCACGGTTGCCGGTTTATACTTTGCTTGTAAGTTTTGCTGTGCCGAGCCAAACTGTGTTCGGCATTTTTAATATGCGTGGTATGTGGATGCTTGGTTTGTACTTGTTTGGTTTTCTTTCTGCAATTGTTGCAGCATTCATTATGAAACTGATTATAAAAACAAGGGAGAAAAGTTTATTCCTGATGGAGTTACCAATTTATCGCTGGCCGCGTTGGGGAAATGTGGGTGTCACAATGTTTGAAAAAGCAAAAGTATTTGTGACTGATGCAGGGAAAATTATTGTTGCAATATCAGTGATGCTTTGGTTTCTCGCGAGCTATGGACCGGGGGATGAAATAAAAACGGTTGAGAAAAAATTTGAAGACACTTCGTTTACCACACATTATTCTTCAGTTGATTTAGATGCCATGAGGCAGAGTGAAAAACTCACTCATTCGTATGCCGGACACATTGGTCATTTTATTGAACCTGCAATTATGCCACTGGGTTTCGATTGGAAAATTGGCATTTCGCTCATCACCGCATTTGCAGCACGCGAAGTTTTTGTAGGAACCATTGCAACTATTTACAGTGTGGGTTCAACCGGTGATATGGATATGAAAAAATTGCGGGACCGAATGCACAGCGAAATAAATCCGCAAACAGGTCAGCAGGTTTTTTCATTTGCAACCGTTGTTTCGCTAATGATATTTTTTGCGCTCGCGATGCAGTGCATGAGTACGATTGCAGTTGTTCGTCGCGAAACCAAGAGTTGGAAATGGCCAATGATTCAACTTTTCTACATGACAGGTGTTGCTTACCTCGCCAGTTTCATTACATATCAATTATTGAAATAAAATTCATTCAGCCGAATAGGCAGGAGCCAAAACACGCTCAGGAGAAACACCTTCATACTTCACAATAATCTCTTCAAGCACCTTATTTATTTCATCATAAGTAGTAAGTACGACCAATCGATCGCGGAAGTGTTTGATGTATGGAAAACCCTTAAAGTAATTAGTGTAATGTCGGCGCATTTCTAAAATTCCCAACATATTGCCCTTCCATTTCATACTGTGTGTTAAGTGTGTGCGGCAAACATCCACTCGCTCACTCACTGTGGGAGGTGCAAGCATTTCACCGGTTGCAATAAAATGTTTTGCTTCACGAAAAAACCACGGATAACCAATGGCGGCACGGCCAATCATTGCGCCATCTAAACCCATCGAATTTTTTACAAAGCGCACTTTCTCCACAGTATCAATATCGCCATTGCAGAACACGGGGATTTTCATTCGCTGGTTATTCTTTACTTTTTCAATCAAAGTCCAGTCAGCATTTCCTTTATACAACTGCGCGCGCGTGCGACCATGAATACTAATTGCAGCAATGCCAATATCCTGTAGCCGCTCTGCCACTTCCACCACATTCTTAGTGTTCTCATCCCAACCCAATCTTGTTTTAACTGTAACCGGAAGTGTAGCACGCTTAATAATTTCAGAAGTCATTCGAACCATTTTCGGTACATCCTGCAAGATGGCGGCACCGGCACCACGACACGCAACTTTCTTTACCGGACATCCATAATTTATATCAATCAAATCAGGTTTCGCTTCTTCAATAATTTCAACACAACCCACCATGGTATCAATTTCTCCCCCGAAAAACTGAATTCCTATCGGTCGTTCTTCATCATAAATATCCAGTTTCATCACACTTTTTTGTGCATGACGAATTAAGCCTTCCGACGAAATAAATTCGGTGTACATAAGATCGGCTCCGTTTTGCTTGCACACCATTCTGAACGGTGGGTCGCTCACATCCTCCATTGGTGCGAGCAACAGCGGGAAATCACCTAATTCTATTTTATCTATCCGTATCATTTGAATTGTGGGCGTAAATTTACCCCATTCTGATTTTATGATTGAACAAAAAAGTTTTTTAAACCGGCAACCGGTAATCATGCAATTATCAATTCTTTTATTTCTGGTGATTTCGTGCACTTTCATTTTCACGATTGCGGCTATGATGCTGGTAGGTCCTGTTTATGATATTGATGGAGCTGACTCTTTGATTTTAAAAGCAACCGAAAATCCGGATGCCTTAAAAGGAAATATGAATGAAGTGAATGCACTTAAACTCATTCAGCTTTTATCAACCATCGGAACATTTTTAATTCCGGCACTGATATTCGGCTTTACAAAAGGCTTGGGGAGTGATTATCTGAAACTGAAATCTAAAACTTCAATGTTAATGGTGTTGATGGGTATGGCTGCCATATTTTTATCAGCACCGTTGGTAAATGAAATTTATACCCTAAATAAAATGATAACCCCTGAGTGGTTTGGAAGTTTAGGAAAAGGATTTTTGGAATCGGAAAAGAAAAACAAACTATTAACCGATTTATTTTTGTTCATGCCCAATGCGCCGGATTTAATGATTAATATTTTTGTGATTGCATTAATTCCTGCAATTGCCGAGGAACTTTTTTTCAGAGGTATTATTCAACAATTGTTTAAAGAAGGATTCAGGAACATTCATGTTTCAGTTTGGTTAACAGCGGTTTTATTCAGTTTTATTCATCTCGATTTTTATGGATTTATACCCCGTGTTTTTCTTGGTGCACTGCTCGGATATTTATTTGTGTGGGAAACAGTTTGTGGGTGAACATTGGTGCTCACTTCATCAACAATGCTT
>JAHEZG010000071.1 GCA_023251195.1 Chitinophagaceae bacterium
TTAATTGCTGACTGAAAACCTCACGCGGATTCACATGTTCGCCAATAAGTTTGTACAAACCGGGCTGAGTAAATTTCGGATCATCGCCTTCGTTGTGACCGTGACGGCGATAGCAAACCATGTCAACAAAAATATCGCGCTGAAATTTTTGTCGCCATTCAGTTGCGAGTTCAACTGCAAATACCACTGCTTCCGGATCATCGCCATTCACATGTAACACCGGTGCTTCCACCATTGCAGCGAGTGAAGTGCAATAATCAGAAGAACGCGCATCATCAAAATCAGTTGTGAATCCGATTTGATTATTGATGACAAAATGAATGGTGCCTCCGGTTAAATATCCTTCCAGCTGTGACATCTGTAACACTTCGTAAACAACTCCCTGACCTGCAACTGCTGAATCACCATGAATAAGAATGGGAAGAATTCGTTTGAAATTTCCATCGTACAACAAATCTGCTTTGGCTCGGGTGTAACCTTCCACCACCGGATTCACCGCTTCGAGGTGCGATGGGTTAGGAGAAAGTTTCAGCATCATTTCTTTTCCATCAAAAGTTTTTACCTGCGCTGCATAACCCAAGTGATACTTCACATCACCATCGCCCATTGTTGTATCAGCAACAGCATTTCCTTCGAACTCATTAAAAATCTGCTCGTAAGTTTTTCCAAGAGTATTGGCGAGAATATTTAATCGCCCTCTGTGAGCCATTCCCATTACAATTTCTTCCACTCCGTTGTTTGCACCGTAATTGATAATTGCATCGAGCGCCGGAATAGTTGTTTCGCCACCTTCGAGCGAAAATCTTTTTTGCCCGACATACTTGGTGCTCAGAAATTTTTCGAACACCACGGCATCATTCAGTTTTTGCAGAATATGTTTTTTCTTTTCAATCGGAAATGAAAGTTGTGCAAAATCTTTTTCCATTTTGCTGAGCATCCATTCATACTGCTCGTCGTCATTCAGATAAATAAATTCTGCACCGATGCTGCTGCAATAAATTTTTTGCAGTTGCTCTATAATTTTTTTCAGCGAAGTTTTTCCAAGATTCAAAATATTTCCGACAGAAAAATTTTCATTCAAATCATTTTCATTCAGCCCGAAAAATTTTAAGTCCAGATTTGCGTGGCGGTTTTTCCGTTTGCGAATCGGATTTGTTTTGGCTTCCAAGTGTCCTTTGGCGCGATAAGCATTGATGAGTTGGAATACTTTTAGCTCCTTCGCGATATCAGTTGCTGCTGTAACAGTTTCATATTCCGAAGTTAATTTTTTTTCTGCTCCGGCTTTTTCAAGTGTAGAGCCACCGTTAACTGCATTGGCAGAAACAGCGAAATCAAATCCTTCAAAAAATTTCTTCCACTCCGGCTCAACTGATTCAGGATTTTTTTTGAAGTCAATGTAAAGTGATTCAATCACATTGGGATGAGCATTGCTGATATATGAAAATTTATCCATGGTGTTTGTTGCGGTGGCAAATATAAGAGCAATGCCTTGCTCAATAATTTACGCCGAAATATTTTTCATTTCACTGTTTCTAAATTTTATCAACTCTGTTCATACTTTCCAATGTATCGTAAATTTCAGCGACTGATTTACTCCTGCTCTTTACAAGTAATCACTTTTAATCGATGCTAAGGATTATTGCGAACGCTGAAATAAAAGCAGATCGAACAGCAACTAATTTGAAGTTGTTTTTTTATTTCATCAGGATTACAAAACGGGTATTGCTTTCACTTTGTAACCGGCAGGCGGTTCCAGGTCTATTATCTGATTATAGAAACCTTGAGGTTACTGTAATAAAATCCGCACAATATCTATCAATGACAAATTGATTTAAACTCAATCTGGCGGCATTACTGATTATAGAATATTCCTCCTTGCTCATTTCATTAAAGACTTTGAGTTTTTTATAAAATTCTTCTGAAGAATTACAAATAAAACCATTCATACCATGTTTAATAAATCGTTTGTTTTCACCAACCGCACTGGCCAGTACAGGGACCCCGCATGAAAGATATTGTTTGAGTTTGAATGCAGATTTTGCCTGATTAAACCTTGTATCGTTTAAAGGAGCAATTCCAACATCTAATATTTTTATTCTTTCATAAACACTTTTTTCATCCAGCCAATCAATATTTTTTGGAATTTCAATTGTGACATTTTTATTTTTTAAAAAATAATTTCTCAGGATTTCTTCATCTTCAGAAAACCTTAATCCAAGAATTACAAGGTTGATTTTGAAATCGATATTTCGTATTGCAGGGAAAAAGAGTTGTGATAAACTATCAAAATGAGATTCGTAATATCCAATCCACCCGATAGTTAATATTTCATTTTTAATTTCCTTTATCTCATTGTGATGAATGACTGGTGAAGTAAGTATGCTTGAAGTATTTTTAAAATGAAGTGAAATATATTCGGTGAGGGCGCTGCTCCCAACAAAACAGCCTGAACAGTTCTTCATAAAATAATGAATTGTTTCGGGAGGCAGACGCAGATATTCAGCATCATCAATATCGTAAATTGTTTTTTCTCTTCTAAAAAACAAAAGCAATTTCAGCATATTTGCATATAAACCTTCGGAATAAATTTTTTGAAATACAACAACTGAATTTTTCTTTCTAAAAAAAAGAATTTCAAAATAGGTTGAAATAAATCTGAAAATATTTTTCAATTTGTAGTCAGGAAAAATGAAAGAAAAGTTCACTCCATATTTTTCCTTGATAAATTGAAGCGGATAAATCGCACGATAACGAACACTCTGCTCGCTGTTATTAAAATAGGAAAACCAATAAATGTGATTTATGTTTTCTTCAGACTTTACATTCGTGCGAATGAGTTTGGTCGTCAAAATATATAATCAGCTATTCAATTTCCCTCTCAAATAATTCGAAGTATGCGAATTGCAGGTAGCAACCATTTCTTCCGGTGTGCCTTGAAATAAAAGTTGTCCGCCTTCATCGCCGCCGTCGGGACCGAGGTCAATGATGTAGTCGGCGCATTTGATTACTTCCATATTGTGTTCGATGATGAGCACGGAATGACCTTGTTCAATAAGCGCATTGAACGACTGTAACAGTTTGCTGATGTCGTGAAAGTGCAAACCGGTTGTGGGTTCATCAAAAATAAACAGCACCGGATTTTGAGAACTTCCTTTTCCGAGAAACGATGCGAGCTTCACACGCTGCGCTTCACCACCCGATAATGTGCTGGATGACTGACCGAGTTTTACATAACCCAATCCAACCTGCGCAAGTGGAAGAATGGCTTCGTGCAGATTTTTTTCTTCTATAAAAAATTCGATTGCTTCATCAACAGTCAGGTCTAAAACATCAGCAATATTTTTTCCGTTATAATTTACTTCGAGCACTTCATCCTTGAATCGTTTGCCCTTGCATACTTCGCACAACAAATGCACATCACTGAGGAACTGCATCTCCACCACAATTTCTCCTTCGCCCTTGCAATTGTCGCATCGTCCGCCATCCACATTGAAAGAAAAATGTTTGGGTTGAAATCCTTTCAGTTGGGAGCCGCGCTGCTTCGCATATAAATCACGAATTAAATCATACGCTTTAATGTAGGTAACAGGATTGCTGCGCGATGATTTACCAATCGGGTTCTGGTCCACCATTTCAATTTGCGAAAGCCCTGAATCAACTGCTTTCATTTCGCTGAACTCGCCGGGCTTGTCACCGAAATTTCCAAGTGCGCGCGACAGTGCAGGAAATGCAATCTGTTTTACTAAAGTTGTTTTACCAGAGCCGCTCACACCGGTAACCACCACCATCACATTCAATGGAATAGTGACATCAATGTTTTGCAAATTGTTTTGAACGCAACCGAGGAACTCAATTTTTTTCGTCCAGTTTCTTCTGATAGCAGGAACAGTAATTTTTTCTACTCCGGTTAAATATTTTCCGGTGAGTGAATTTTTGTCTTTCAGAATTTCTTTAAATGTTCCGCTGAAAACCACTTCGCCACCATGTGCTCCCGCAAGCGGACCCATATCAATAATCTGGTCAGCATGATTCATAATTTCTTCTTCATGCTCAACTACCAAAACAGTATTTCCTAAATCGCGGAGCTTGTGTAACACTTTTACTAATTGTCCGGTGTCCTTCGGATGCAGTCCGACACTCGGTTCATCCAGTATGTAAAGCGAACTGGTGAGATTGCTTCCCAATGTTCGCGTGAGATTGATGCGCTGAGTTTCTCCTCCTGAAAGTGTGGATGAAATTCGGTTGAGTGTTAAATAACCCAAGCCAACTTCCATCATAAATTCCAACCGGTTGTTTATTTCGAGCAATAATCTTTTCGAAATTTCTTTTTCGTAAGGCGATAATTTGAGCGACAGAAAAAACTGCTGTAACACTTTCACAGGCATCACCACCAAATCGCCAATGCTCTTGCCGCCGATTTTTACATACGACGATTCAATCCTCACTCTCGCGCCACCACAATCAGGGCAGGTTGTTTTTCCGCGATATCGCGAAAGCATTACACGATACTGAATTTTGTAACTCTGTTTTTCCAGTTCTTTAAAAAATTCATCCAACCCGTGGAAATATTTATTTCCGGTCCACAATAATTTTTTTTCAGCAGCAGTCAATTCACGAATCGAACGATGAACCGGGAAATCAAATTTGTGCGCGCTCTTGATTAACAGCGATAACCATTCACCCATTTTCTCACCTTTCCAGGGAGCAATCGCCCCTTCATACACCGATTTATTTTTATCCGGTATCACTAAATTTTCATCCACACCAATCACACTTCCGAAACCTTCGCACCGGCGGCACGCACCATACGGATTATTGAAACTGAATAAATGCGGAGTGGGTTCTTCAAATAAAATTCCATCCAACTCAAACTTGTTGCTGAATTTTTTTTCTTTCCCATCATAAAAAATAATGTAGTCACCATGCCCTTCGAAAAAAGCAACACCCACTGAATCAGAAATGCGTGACTGTAAATCTTCATCGTCCTTCTTCCACACAATTCTGTCCACCACCAACTGAAAAGTTTTTCCTTTCAGAGTTTTCAACTGCGCTTCATCAGCCAGTAACTCTTCAATCTTGTAAACTTCTTTCTCCGAAATAATTCTTGCGAAACCTTTTTGATTCAGAATCTGCAATTCTTGTTTTAAAGTTCGTGCAGGTGTAACACTCGCTTCCGTTTTCGCTTTCTTTAATTTCAACGGGGTGTCATCAGCAGGAGTGCGATGAGGCGAAAGAATAAAAACAGTTGCGCCTTCCTTCAATGATTTAATAAAATCAACTACATCACTCACTTCATGTTTCTGCACTTCCTTGCCTGAAACGGGAGAATAAGTTTTTCCGATGCGCGCATACAGCAGGCGCAGGTAATCATAAATTTCGGTGAGCGAACCAACCGTGGAGCGCGAACTGCGTGTAGAAACTTTCTGCTCAATCGCAATCGCAGGACACAAACCCTTGATATAATCTACATCGGGCTTGTTCATGCGCACCAGAAACTGCCGAGCATAAGCCGACAGACTTTCAACATACCGGCGCTGCCCTTCGGCGAACAAAGTGTCAATGGCGAGGGAAGATTTTCCGGAGCCGCTCACCCCCGTAATCACCACTAATTTATTGCGACCTATTTCTAAATCTACATTCTTTAAATTGTGAACGCGCGCACCTTTGATGAGAATATTTTTCTCGTCTTTTTTAAATTTTATTTTGTCGTTCGGAATTTTATCTGATATTTGGCTCAACATTTTTACAACTCTTCTCGTAAGAGGGAGCAAATAAAAGATAAACTCACACAGCAACGAAACACTTCTACACTCAATTTCAAGAAGTTTTATAAGGTAAAGTTCTACATTACTAATCGTTGTTAATCATTAAACCCCTGCTTCAAATTCATGGCTTGAATTCTACAATTCATTTAACCCTTTGTTCATCCAAAATTGTAGAATTATGCAAACCAACCAAACCCTTAATGACCATGCCCTGGTTAAAGCTTACCAGCGTGGAAACGAACAGGCATTAACCACACTCGTGCAAATGCACAAGCAGCGCGTGTTTTCAGCCATTTACATGTTTGTGCGCGACCGGTATATCGCCGAAGATTTATTTCAGGAAACATTTATTAAGGTGGTGGACAAGCTCCGGCAAGGGCAGTATCACGAGGAAGGAAAATTTCTTCCATGGGTGTTGCGCATTGCGAATAATCTGTGTATTGATTATTACAGGAAAGTAAAGCGCACTCCGAAAGTGAAAGTCACTACTGCTGACGGAACAGATATTTTCACGTACATAAAATTTGAAGGCGACAACGCGCAGGATGCAATGGTGCGCGAGCAGGCGCATGTGCGTGTTCGCAAATTAGTGGATATGCTTCCCGAAGAACAGAAAGAAGTAATCGTACTTCGTCATTATGCCGATTTAAGTTTTAAAGAAATTGCCGAACTCACCGGTGTCAGCATCAATACTGCATTGGGAAGAATGCGTTACGGACTCATCAATATCCGCAGATTGATGGAAGAGAAGAAAATTGCATTGTGACCTTTAGTAAAATTAGTTTGAGGCACACACAATAATCGAAAAGTGTTTGCCGTTAAGCACAATAATTAAATGGAAACTGTCATTCAACAATCAATAATTTATTCAAAAAAATTTCGCCTCAATTCCCCTCTCCCTGAGAGAGGGGGTAGGGGTGAGGTCTTGGAGAAGAATGATTTATGCAACCAACACAATAATTCAATAACCACTTCGTTAAAAATTAAAATCAATAACAAATACATGAAAACTTTTACAACTGATGATTTAGTTCGCTTCGTTTACAACGAAACAACAGCAGATGAATCTTCTGCTATCAAGAAAGCGATTCTCGAAAATCTTGATTTAGCAAAAACTTACCAGGGCATGCTCACTGCCAAAGAAGAACTCGAGCAGGGAAAATTAAATCCCAGCGACAGCAGCATTGAGATCATCATGCAATACAGTCGCAGCACTGTGAAAAGCACAAGTCACTCTTAGATTTTTTTCATTTTATTTTTTGGATTCAACGGCACCGCAAATTTTTTGTGGTGCTGCTGAATTTTATTTTTGGGAGAAAAAATTTATCTCTTAAGCCCACAACTAAAACTGATAACCGTTCACAGATTACTGATAACTCTCTTCGGGTCTCCGTAACGGAAAGCACAACTATATATTCTTTTTTTGATGGAGCGTTAGTGTAACAGTCAAAGTCAATCCTCAAAAATTAGGTTTTGGTTTGAGCAATAATTTACGCTCGTCAATTTTTTTCGTTAAGAGAAAATTTTTAATAAATAATAAATATCATCGAAATCACTAACTGAATGAACTTTATTAAAAACTAATGGTGTAACCTGGATTTTATTATTCAAATCAATAAATGTAATTACTACTCTTTGTTGAGACTTATAAAATCTAAAAGAATGAAAGATTTGTCCGCTTTTAAATGTTCTAATAAATTTTGATTCCATTTTAATCTTGAAATAAAAATCTTTACAAACTCAATTGCTGTACTTCTTTACCCAACCAATTAAAAAATATAAATACCTTCCCAAAATCAGTATAATGATTGAGTAGATTAGTAAATGTTTAGACCATTCAAATGAATATTCTTTACACGCTTCGATTCTCAAATCTCTTATTCTCAAATTATAAGATTCTTCATATGCTTTTTCTATCCAACTAAATCCAACATAAAGCTTATATAAATATCCAATAATTGAAATCGCCACAGCAGTCAGTATAAGATAAAAATTCATTTTTATTTCTATGGCTATTCTTCTTTTTGAATGCAATTCGAAATTTTCTTTATTTCCAATTGTATCACCATAATCGTTTCTGTTACATTTTAGACAATATACAAAATCACTATCCTGAGTAAATCCACAATGAATACATTCATATGTAACACCTGATTCTTTACTCTCCATTAGTTAAGTCATTTTTTTAGTGTGTTGGTGTTTCTCCTCTCGCGCCTACATGGTGTTTTCATCAGCAGGTTTTTTATTACTTTTCTTATTGTTATGTGCATTTACTTCACTATCCGTTATTTTTTAATAATTTAAAATATCCAATTGATCTTTTATTGCTTTAGCAAACTCATACCCTTCTTTTTTGTATCTATTTTCTACAACAATTTTTTTTCTTTTGTCATCATTTGTATAAATAACAATTCTATGGTACCCAAACCAATTTGTAATTATAACGGCAACAGAAATAAATAAAAAAATCAACGGACCTACTAGACCTACACCTCCTGGACTATCACTAATTATCATTTGAATACAAACTATTGTTAGGATCAATCCTGAAATAATATAAATATAATTTCTGATAAAAGTAAAGCTAACTGATCTGACATTACTTATTTGTATTGTTTCTTTATTATCCTTTTTAATATCAATATATCTTTTTGTTATGCACCCAAAAATATTATCCAAAATAATTTCTTCTTGTTGGTTCATATACTCTTTCATTTTTTTTAGTGTGGTGTTGTTTTACCGCTCAAGCCCCTGCATGGTGTTTTTTTTAGTGCGTTAATTTTCCTTTTTCTCAAACAAATATAACCGCCCCAAGCCCTTGTATGGAGTTTTCTCCAGCAAGAATTTTCACTCTTTCATTTTTACTTTTTCATTTCATAATACATTCGCTTCATGACCCGCAAAGATTTATTTGATTTTGTTATTCAGTACTTCGAAAAAAATATGCCCATTGCCGAAACAGAACTGGTGTATGAAAATCCGTTTCAGCTTTTAGTATCAGTTATTCTTTCAGCGCAGTGTACTGATAAGCGCGTGAACATGACCACTCCTGCATTATTCAAAGTTTATCCAACATCTGAAAAATTAGCAAAAGCAACTTTCGATGAAGTATTTCCTTTCATTAAAAGCATCTCGTATCCCAACAACAAGACCAAGCACCTGATTGGTATGTCGCAAATGCTGGAGGAGAAATTCAACAGCGAAGTTCCATCCGATACAGAACTGTTACAGCAATTACCCGGAGTTGGAAGAAAGACAGCGAATGTGATTGCCTCCTGCGTTTTCAATCAGCCCAAGATGGCAGTTGACACGCATGTGCAAAGAGTAGCTGCAAGAATCGGTTTAACACGCGGCGCAAAAAATCCATTGCAAACCGAATTGCAATTAATAAAATACATTCCTGAAAATTTAATTTCGAAAGCGCATCACTGGCTCATTCTTCATGGCAGATATGTTTGCGTTGCACGAAAACCTAAATGCGAAGAGTGCGGACTGCGCGAAGTTTGTAAATATTATCAGAGCACTTTACCGAAAGTGAAGATGAAGAAATGAACTGTGCTCACAATTCAACCACTTCGTGGTTGTGTTGAGTTGGTTGGGTTTTATCCTCTGCATTTCATGCAGAGTTATTCAAATTAAATCCTTTCAGGATTTTTGAAATACAGAAAGCTGAATTAAAAATGAGCAAGTAAAATTTACATTTGAGTTGCGAAGTCTGAAGGACTTAAGTTGAATAATCACTAACGGAATTAGTAGAAACGACTCTGGATTTTGAAAATACTTTAAATCATTTTTAAGCAAAGTCCGAAGGACTTAAATTTGAATAACCCCGAATGCAATTCGGGGGTACAATACAATCAAGAAACCACAACTCCGAAGGAGTTGAATCAACATAAGATGAGCACTTACACTCAAATACTTTATCAAATTGTTTTCAGTACTAAAAACAGAGAGCAAACTTTAGAGAAAGAAAATCGCAAAGAGTTGTTCAAATACATCTGGGGAATATTGAAAAACAAGAAGTGTCATTTATACCAAATTGGTGGAGTGGCTGACCATATTCATATGGTTACACATCTGCATCCCACTATAGCACTTTCATCATTGATTAAAGATATAAAGTTGGCAAGTTCAGAACATATAAAAGCCGAAAACCTTTTTCAAAAATTTTCTGCCTGGCAAGAAGGATATGGAGCGTTCACTTATTCAATTAAGGAGAAAGACAGATTGATAGAATATGTAAAAAATCAGGAAGAACATCATCGTAAGAAAACCTTCAGAGAAGAATATATTGAATTACTGAAGGAACACGGAATTGAATTTGAGGAGAAATATCTTTTGTAAATTCATTCAACCACTTCGTGGTTGTGTTGTGTTTGGAATTATTTTCTATTCAAATTAAATCCTTTCAGGATTTCTATTACGAGAGTTGATTTATAGAAAAAAATCTTTAAAACTTCTTCACCACATCCAACACCTTCCCACTAATCCTGAAATCATCATCGCGATGAATAAAGATTGGTGAATAATCTTTTGTTGATTCTGAAAGCAACACAATTCTATCATTGGCTTTGTCGAGTCGATACTTTTTAATATTCGCCATGCCATCAATAATGGAAACAACATAGTCGTTGTCTTTCGGAGAAATATTTTCGCTGTCAACTATCACATAATCGCCGCTTTCAATATTCTTCCCCTTCACACTTGATTTGTTAAGCGAGTTGCCATCTGCTTTTATCACATACAAACCCTTTTTGTAAGGCACCAGGTTGCGCGAAATTTTTAAGTACCCTTCAATATTTTCATTGGCATAAATCTCCGCCGGTCCGCAATTCGCCGAACCAACTATTGGCAGCGAAACAAAAAGGTTGTCTGCCTTGGTTTTGTTGCTGATACGCTTGATGGTTTGGTTCCGCTTGTCAATTAAAATAAATCCCTTTGCTTCGAGTTGACTTAAATGATGCTTTACCTTCTGTGGCAATTTTTCTCCAATGAGGTCACCTATTTCGCGAAGCGTGAGGTTGCCGATATTCTTGCGGTCAATTTCACTGAGCAATTGTTCTTGTAGTGGATGCATATTGAAGTTGGTTAAAGGAAATTCATGTAAGAGTTGCTTGACTATTTGCCCGAAGATGTATCGTTTCAATTTCCATTCGTTTTCTTTCAAGACGATTATTAATGCATTCGTTATAACGATAAACCCAATTTGAAATTACCCTATTAAATATTGTTAATGTTGTTGGCAAATCATCTGGAGTTTTTTCTAATTGTTTACTAATGATAAAGAAGACACCCAACAAATCGTCTTCGTTACAAGCATATGGCATGGGAGAGCAAATGATTGTAAGTTCATTCAATTGGTTTCTAAAATTTGCTTTTACAAACTGATAATTATTGAGTGATTTTCTAATAGCAGTCTGTATCTCTAACTCCTCATTTGTTAAATTAGTTTGTTGTAGCAACTCCTTATCAATTCCGTTTTCTGTTGGAAATAATGTGTCATTAATAATTATTACTCCCTTATCAGTGTATGCAGTTTTTTCTGATGTAAGAGAGGAGTAATGGTCGAGATAAAGTCCTAAAGTAAATTGAGTGTTGAGTGTGTTAAGAAGAAAATATGTATTAGCGACAACTGGTTCAATAAGTTCTCTAACTCCTGCTTGAACTCCAGTGTCACAAAGATGAATTTCGTTGGAAGGATTTAATTCACATGTTTGCCCGTTTAGTCGTTCAATTGCCTGAACAACAAATTCGCTTATTGCCTTCTGTCGTTCTGCCTCATATTTTAATTCTTCAAGTTCCTTTTGAGATTTTAATTCGTTTGTAATTGAAGATGGATAGTTAGCATTGTAAAGAATTTTTATGATTATAATGAATACATAAACGACAACAAGAGATATTAAAATGTTTGTCCAAATTCTATTGAGAGCTGTATCAGTTGATGCAATGTTGCTCGAAGCAATTCCTATAAAGAGTACAATAAGAGCTTCAATAATTGAAAGTCCGATTGCTGCTGCGGTTATGACTTTGAAGATTTTTTCAAGTCGTTTTATGATGTCTGAAAAATTCATTTGTATTATTTTAATTTGATACAACCATGATTGTTTCTGCAAACTTAAATAAATTTCACTAATTATTCTGTAAATATTTATTTATTGACAAACTTGACAAACTCAAAAGAATATTTATATTTGCATCAGATTCATTAACAAGACAAGTAAAAAATTGTGCATAAATATTTCGCGAACTTTCGTTGGTTAAAAGATGGTGATGACTCACTTTCGTGGAGTATAGCAATACAATCAGTAAAAAAATTTTAAATCATGGCGAACATATCTTCGGAAAAACTCAAGGCGCTCAAACTTGCAATGGACAAGCTTGACAAAGATTACGGTAAAGGCACTGTAATGAAATTAGGTGACACGGTAATTGAACCACTCGAAGCCATTTCAACCGGCTCACTCGGGTTGGATGTTGCGCTTGGAATCGGCGGATTACCCAAAGGAAGAGTTGTAGAAATTTACGGTCCGGAGTCAAGCGGAAAAACCACACTCGCTACTCATGTGATTGCAGAAGCGCAGCGCCGCGGAGGCATTGCAGCTTTCATTGATGCGGAACATGCATTCGATAAAGGTTACGCGCAAAAGCTCGGCGTTGATGTGGAGAATCTTTTAATCTCGCAACCCGACAATGGCGAACAGGCATTGGAAATTGCTGACAACCTTATTCGCTCAGGTGCCATTGATGTAATAGTAATTGACTCTGTTGCGGCGCTTGTTCCGAAAGCAGAAATTGAAGGCGAAATGGGCGACAGTAAAATGGGATTGCATGCACGACTGATGAGTCAGGCAATGCGTAAACTTACAGGCACCATCAGCAAAACAGGTTGCCTTTGTATTTTCATTAATCAGTTGCGCGAAAAAATTGGTGTG
>JAHEZG010000072.1 GCA_023251195.1 Chitinophagaceae bacterium
ACTATTAATGGTGATAATTTTAATATGGACACCATCAATTTCACTTCATATCTGAATGATATTGAAGTATGGACTTTGCAAAACAACACATTGGTTGCACATCCGTTTCACATTCACGATGGATATTTTTATGTTTTGAATATAAATGGCGGTGCAGTTCCACCTGAACAACAGGGAAAAAAAGATGTGCTATTAGTGATGCCGCAACAAACTGTTTCGTTCATCACAAGGTTCGAAGATTTTGCGGATGACAGTATTCCCTACATGTATCACTGCCACTTATTACATCATGAAGATGATGGAATGATGGGAAGTTTCAGGGTGATTGATACAACAAATACTTCTGTTGATGAATTAACTGAAAATGATAATTGGAAAATTTATCCGAATCCTTCATCTACTACTTTAACAGTTGAGATACCTGCATCGCTTCAATCATTGTATGCTTATGAGATTTATGATATGGAAGGTAGGTGGATTAAAACTGCATGGAGAAATTCACTCAAGCAACAAATTGACATCAGCAATTTATCCGATGGAATTTATTTTTTGCAACCGTGGGCATGTTACTGGAAACCAGAACCGAAGAAATTCATAGTTCAGAAAATCAAAAATTAAAAACCTAATCCTAATGAAAAATATTTTCAGCATTTCAATTTTATTTTTTGCAATAAATGTTTCAGCGCAAACAACACTCAGTTGGAACAATGCAATAGATGTTGCAACAAGTTCATGCAGTAATCTTCATCCTCGAATTGTTTTGGATAGAAATAATAATCCATTGGTTCTCTGGGGTCAATCAACCAACGCCATGTTTTCGCGCTGGACCGGAACAGCTTTTACTATTCCGGTTGCTGTGAATCCAATGTCCATTCCTGTTTTCACTGCATCATGGGCTGGGCCTGATATTGCTTCGAAGGGGGATACTGTTTATGTAGTGTTTAAAGAGTCACCGGAAAATACGGGTAAAATTTATGTAGTGCATTCTTATGATGGCGGCGTAAATTTTTCAACTCCTGTTCAAGTAGATTTTATTGCAGATAGTGTTTCGCGTTTTCCAACTGTTACAACAGATGATACTGGAAATCCAATAATCGGATTCATGAAATTCAATTCCACCTTCGGCGATAGTCGTTGGGTGGTTGCCAAGTCAACTGATTTTGGAAATACTTTTTCAACCGATGTAAAAGCAAGTGGTTTTTCAGGGGGAGAAATTTGTGATTGTTGTCCCGGTCAATTGGTTTCTGCAGGAAATACAGTTGCCATGTTGTATCGCGATAATTTAAATAACATCAGAGATACCTGGACTGGAATTTCTATTGATGGAGGAAATACTTTCAATTCAGGTTTAAGTATTGACCAGAATAACTGGATGCTCATGTCGTGTCCATCAACGGGACCTGATGGAATATTAATTGGCGATACATTGTATTCAACTTTTATGAGTCTTGGCACTGGTTACGATTTAATTTATTGGAGCAAAGCATCAATCAGTAATTTGCAATGTTCCGGAAGTGTAGCCCTTACCGGAATGTTTACCGGACTAACACAACAAAATTATCCTCGCATTGCAAATTTTTTTAACGCCACTGCCATTGTGTGGAAGCAGGTAGTTAGCAGTTCAAGTCAGTTAGCAGTTTATTTTACTGATGATATTCACAATGGTTTCCCAATGAATTATGATACTGTTGCGTTCGGAAATTTGAGTGAAGTAACCAATTCAGATGTAGCTATCTCTAATGGAAAAGTACATGTGGTTTGGCAGGATAATGTTTCCGGAACAGTGAAATACAGAGCTGGAACTTATGCAGTTCCCGGTGGTGTAAAAGTCGTTTATGATAATTCTTTATTGACAGTTTATCCGAATCCGGCGGGTGATTTTATTAATCTGAACATTGAAAAAATTCCGGGATACTTTGGTTATTCCATTCTTGATATTACAGGAAAAAATGTTTTGCAATCAAATTTTCAATCACTGAATATTTCCCAACAAATTGATGTAAGCCATCTTGCTGATGGTACTTTCATTCTTCAACCATCAGCTTGTTATTACCGACCAGCCCCAATCGAATTTATTATTCACCGAACTAAATAATCAATCATGAAATCGAAGATTCATGAATACCTTTTTTAAAATAAATTTCTTATGAATAAAAAATCATTCTTCATTCTTTCAACATTTCTTCTCGCCTCATTTTTTATTTCATCTTGCAGTGAAAAAACTACATCGACGCAAGGAACAACCGGTAATACTGATTCTGTAAAAGTGGTTTATACCTGCCCCATGCACCCCGAAGTCATCAGCGACAAACCCGGCAAGTGCCCGAAGTGCGGAATGGACCTTGTAATTAAAAAGTAAAATGAAAAATGTTACTGAAATAAAAACACAAAACAGTTTCATCTTTTTGATGAAAAAAGCTTTTAATTACTTCCGCAACTTCTTTAAAAAAGATTGCTGTAAATAAAACTTTTGAATTCTTTTAAAAGATGTGAATGATGTAACTTATAGTACGAATTGTGTAACAGATTCATTTTCTCAAAAAGCATTTTTGTTATTGTGAAAATTCTTTCATAATAAAAAAACAACAATGAAAAGCTTAATAATCATTCTGGCTGTTGCTTCACTTTTTTACTTCTCCGGATGCACACAACCAAAGGCATCAGAAATGCTGAACAACGATGCACAGAAACAGGAAATTTTTTCTGCCATTCTCAGTAATGATGATGCATGTTCTGAAATGATAGACTCGCTGATGATAAAACATCACGAGCAGATGATGACCAAGATGAACGGCAAGATGAATGGAAATCAGTCCATGCAAATGGGTATGATGGATAACATGATGGGAATGTGCAACAGTGATTCTTCTATGTGCAAAATGATGATGGGAAAAACAATGGACATGTGCGACATGGACAAATCAAAATGCAAAATGATGATGGGTTCAATGCAGGAGCATCCAAAAACAATGGAGTCATTGAAAGACATGGGTATGTGCGATATGAAAGGAATGAAAATGAAATAAATTTCATTTGACAATGACAAGCATCTTGCTGCAATTAAGATTCTGTAACTTCATTCAAAGAGACAGAATCTTTTTCTTTTATAAGAGTTGAAGACATAATAAATCAATGATGGAACATAGCCATACAATACACGACCATTCTCAGCATGGAAGCAATCCCCCTATGGGAATGATGCACCACGACCATCACAAAATGATGATTGCTGATTTCAAAAAAAGATTTTATGTAACACTCATTATTACTATTCCCGTGATGCTGTTATCACCAATGATTCAGCAGTGGTTTCATTTCAATATTTCATTTCAGGGTTCAACCTATTTATTGTTTGCACTTTCAACAATCGTTTTCTTTTATGGAGGTTCACCATTCTTAAAAGGTTTGGTTGATGAAGCAAAACAAAAGTCTTTAGGCATGATGACTTTGATTGCAGTTGCCATCACAGCCGCTTATGCTTACAGTGTTGCAACTGTTTTCGGTTTGCAGGGCATGGATTTTTTCTGGGAACTCTGCACACTTATTCTAATCATGTTGCTGGGGCATTGGATTGAAATGAAATCCGTAGCGGGTGCATCACGAGAATTGGAATTATTAGTTCAACTCATGCCATCCGATGCACACATGATAATGCCCAACATGGTGCATGATGTAAAAACCGATTCACTTAAAGAAGGCGATTTGATTTTAATAAAGCCGGGAGAAAATGTTGCAGCAGATGGAATAATTTCAGAAGGAGAAAGTTATCTGAATGAATCAATGCTCACAGGCGAATCCGTTCCTGTAAAAAAACAAATCGGAGAAAAAGTTATTGCAGGTTCAATAAACGGCAATGGTTCATTGAAAGTAAAAGTCAGTCATGCCTCAAAAGATTCTTACTTATCACGGGTAATTAAATTGGTTGACGATGCACAAAAAACAAAATCAAAAACACAACTGCTTGCCGATAAAGCAGCGCGCATCTTAACCATTGTTGCATTGGTTTCCGGTTTCGCAACATTCTTTTTTTGGTGGTTAGTAGCAAAAGAAACTTCAGTGTTTGCACTCGAAAGAATGGTAACTGTAATTGTTATCTGTTGTCCTCATGCTTTAGGTCTTGCAGTTCCGTTAGTGGTTGCAATCTCAACTTCACTCTCAGCAAAAAATGGTTTACTCATAAAAAACAGAACAGCATTTGAGAACGCAAGAAAAATCACAACAATAATTTTTGACAAAACAGGAACACTCACTTTCGGAAAGTTTGAAGTGGCAAGAATTAATTCTTTACAAACTTCAATAGATGAAAAAGAAATCATTCGCATCGCAGCAGCATTAGAACAAAACTCAGAACACCCCATTGCAACAGGAATTATTGCTAAAGCAAAAGAACTTGCAATCACAATTCCGTCAGTAAATAATTTCAAAGCCATTATCGGAAAAGGAATTGAGGCAGAGGTAGAAAGGAAAAATATAAAAGTGGTAAGCCCCGGATATTTGAAAGAAAACAATATTTCTCTTTCCGAAAATTATTCCACCACAACAGCAGAAACAATTGTTTTTCTAATTATCAATAATCAGTTAGTCGGTTACATTGCCCTTGCAGATAAAATCAGACCTGAATCAGCAGAAGCAATTAAAACACTTCACGAAAACAATATCAAATCCATTTTGCTCACAGGCGATAATGCAACAGTAGCAAAGAGTGTGAGTGATGAATTAAAGATGGATGGATTTTTTGCGGAAGTTCTTCCTCATCAAAAATTAGAAAAGATAAAAGAGTTACAAAGCAAAGGTGAGTTTGTTGCTATGACAGGCGATGGAGTAAATGATGCCCCTGCATTAGCACAGGCAGATATAGGAATTGCCGTAGGAAGTGGAAGTGATATTGCAGCCGAAACAGCAGGAATCGTATTAGTAAACAGTAATCCGCAAGACATTACAAGTTTGATTTTGTTCGGCAAAGCCACTTACAAAAAAATGATTCAGAATTTAATCTGGGCAACAGGTTACAATGTCATTGCACTGCCTTTAGCGGCAGGGGTTTTGTATAAATGGAATATCATGTTAAGTCCGGCAGCAGGTGCAGTGCTTATGAGTTTAAGTACAATAGTGGTTGCCATCAATGCAAAAATGTTAAGAGTAAAATCATCATAAAAAAATACAGAAATGAAAAAACTAATCATCGCAATCGTCGTTATTGCTTCATCACAAAACATTTTCGCGCAAACCGACAATCAATCATTCAATACAGTAATGACTGCATATTTCAATCTGAAAAATGCTTTAACAACTGATAATGGCGATAGCGCAAAAGCCGCAGCGAAAGTATTGTTCAATGCAATTGATAAACTGCCAATGGAAAAACTTTCTGCTGACAAACACAAAATCTGGATGGACTATATGGTGAAACTTAGTTACGATGCTGAGCACATAAAAGAAACAAACGAACTCGAACATCAGCGCGAACATTTCATGGAGCTCTCAAAAAATATGTATGCAGTTGCAAAAGCATTCAACACAAACACTGCAACCATCTACTATCAGTTTTGCCCGATGGCAAACGGAGGCAAGGGCGCATACTGGTTAAGCGAAACAGAAGAAATTCATAATCCTTACTTCGGTAAAAAAATGCCGACCTGCGGTTCCACAAAAGAAACCATCACTCCTATCAAGTAGTAGATGCGAAAGTTTCTATTAATTTTTCTTTTCTCTTTTTTTTGTTTGCAACTCAATGCACAAAAATTAATTCGCTACGATTTATATGTAAATGATACAACAGTAAATTATTCAGGGGCCAAGGCAAAAGCAATTGCCATCAACGGACAAATCCCGGCACCAACTTTATATTACACTGAAGGTGATACAGCAGAAATTTATGTTCACAATCTCATGAACACCGAAACTTCAATCCATTGGCACGGATTGATTCTCCCCAACAATCAGGATGGAGTTCCCTATCTCACTTATGCCCCAATCAAAGCACATACAACTTTCAAATACAGATTTCCCATTGTGCAGAATGGAACTTACTGGTATCACGCACACACAGAATTGCAGGAACAGATTGGTTTGTTCGGCGCACTCATCATTCACAAAAAAAAGCCCGACAACATTCCTGAATACACCGTCATATTTAGTGATTGGACAAACGAAAAACCAATGGAAGTTTTGCGCAAACTCAAAATGGCGAACGATTGGTATGCCATAAAAAAACATTCAACACAGAATTATGGAGCAGCACTTTTCAGCGGATACCTTGGAGCAAAACTCAAACAGGAATGGTTGCGCATGTATCCGATGGATGTAAGCGATGTGTACTACAATGCATTTCTTACAAATGGAAAATCAGAATCCAATATAACAGATTCTATTGTCCCTGGCTTTAGCCAAGGGAGAAAAATAAAATTGCGAATCATCAATGGTTCTGCATCTACTTATTTCTGGTTACAATTTGCCGGAGGAAAAATAAATGTCGTGGCAAACGATGGACAGGATGTTGCTCCTGTAACAGTTGACCGCATGTTAATAGCTGTAGCAGAAACTTACGATGTGATTGTAACCATCCCTGACACCATGAGTTACGAATTCAAAGCCACAGCAGAAGACCGCACAAAATCTACTTCGCTCTGGTTCGGCAATGGAACGAAAGTGTTTGCACCTGTTCTTCCGACACTAAAATATTTTGAAGGAATGAAAATGATGAACTCCATGATGAAGTTCAACGGAACGATGGATGCAATGGGAATGAAAATGAGCAATCAGCAAATGGACATGAACAGTGTGATGTATCCCGAAAATGCAAACAGCGAAACTGTTACACTCAATTACGGAATGTTAAAAGCAACTGAGAAAACAACATTGCCAACTCCCCTTTACTCGGGAGAGGGGCAGGGGGTGACGCTTTTGAACTTCACTTTGACCGGAAATATGAATCGTTATCAATGGAGCATCAACAACACCACACTTGGCGACACAGATAAAATTTTAATTCATCAGGGGGAAAATGTACGCATCATATTAAACAATCAAACCATGATGCGCCATCCCATGCACCTGCATGGACAATTCTTTCGCGTTGTTAACGGACAAGGTGATTTTGCGCCAATGAAAAATGTGTTGGATATAATGCCAATGGAAATTGACACCATTGAATTTGCAGCCAACTATACAGGTGATTGGTTTTTTCACTGCCACATTCTTTATCACATGATGAGCGGAATGGGAAGAGTATTTTCCGTTCCTGATTCTGTTCCGAATGCTGAAGTATCAACAGTAAAAAACTCCTGGCACAAATTCACGAAGGATGAAAACATGTGGCACTTCTCCACTCAAATTCCAATTCAGTCAAATGGAGTTTTTCCAAAATTTATGTTGATGAATCGTCACTACATTTTCGATGTAATGGGGATGATGGATTGCAATTTAAATTTTGAAAGTGAAACCCACTTCGCAAGATATTTCGGACAGCACCAGTATTTAAAACTTTACATCGGAAGTGATATAAGAAGGATGAATGAACCATCAAATAATATTTCTGATTCTGTTATGACTGCAGCAGAAAACAGAACATTGGCAACTGTTGGAGTTCAATATTTATTGCCCATGTTTATTCTAGCTGATTTACGAATTGACCACACAGGTCATGTTCGGTTTCATGTTTCGCGAAATGATTTAGCACTCACTTCTCGATTAAGATTAGATGCCATGTGGAACACCGATAAGGAATACGAAATCGGTTTGCGCTACATCTTGCTGAAACGATTATCGCTCTCAGCAAATTATGATTCGCATTTTGGATTAGGTGGTGGATTGACTTTTACTTATTGATATATATCAGTTGAAAATGTAACTCTAAATCGTTTCATCTATTTATTCAAAAAAACTAAATCATTATTCAGTAACCTGAAGATTAATATCTGTTTCCTTTTTACTGTCGCTGTGTTTTATTTTAACGGAGAATCCTCCTTTTACTCTGGAAGATATGGTAGTATCCATTCCAACTCCAAATAAATAATAGGTGCCGGGTTTCAGGTTTTCGCAATGAACATGATCTTCACCTTCTTCGCCTATAAAATAAGTATCAAAATCAGCAGCAGTTGTGCCCGGAAGTTCTTTTGCATTGAACTTCATGAATACGGTATCCGGATATCCAATGTGATTAGGAATAGGCATTTCATGATGTTTTAAATAAACCACCAGAGTGGCGTCACCACCTGTGCCAGCTTTTTTACAAGAAGAAAAAACTAGAATTGGTATCAGCAGAAATAAAAAAGCAAGATTTTTTTTCATTTTTTTTTTGCAAATATCAATTTTGTAAATGCAACTTTCAATAAAAAAATTAATGGTATGAAATTGTGATTACCGTTCGCCCAAGCTGATATTATCCTGAACAATAAATGCATTGGGAAATGAATTCAGAATTTCCTGTTGAAAAGCATAAGCAGATATTCTGGATTCAAAATCGCCCACACGCAATTTGAATGTTGGTTGCTGGTATTCGATGTAAGCTTTCACATTAGGGAAATGCATGGAAAATTGCGCTTTCATATCCAACACACTTTTTCGGTTACTGTTAGTAGTTAATTGTATGCGGTAACCCTGCACGCTTAATTTATGAACTGCTATTGAATCGCTGTAATCCAACAACACTTTTATCATAGTGTCTCGAGTGATGGTTACATTTCCATTGGGCAATGTTGAAGAAATAGTTTGTGCTTTGAGTGTGAATGATAAAAAAATAAAAGTAATCAGTAATAAGATTTTCATTCTTTAATAATTGAAATTCCTGATGAAGTCCCTAATCTGTCGGCTCCTGCTTCTATTAATTGCAAGGCAAATTCCTTGGTTCGTATTCCGCCAGATGCTTTTACTTTTATTTTTTTCGGTAACGATTCACGAATCAGTTTCACGGCTTCAACGGTTGCTCCTGTTTTTGAAAAACCGGTGGAGGTTTTTACAAAATCAACTCCCGCTTCTTCGCACAATTCACATGCACGAACAATTTCTTCGTTGGTGAGCAGGCATGTTTCTAAAATTACTTTCACAATAGTTTTATGAAAATGCGCCATCAGCGTTACACTTTGAATATCATCCAACACTTCTTTGTATTGTTTGTTTTTCATTTCTGAAATATTCATCACCATGTCTATTTCAGTAGCGCCATCATCAATTGCTTTTTTTGCTTCCGATACTTTAATTAAAGTGTTGGTATATCCGAGTGGAAAGCCAACCACTGTTGCCACTTTCACTTTTGATTTCGCCAGAAAATTTTTTGCTTCGTTCACATACATCGGTGGAACACATACTGCTGCAAATCCATGCTCCATTGCTTCGTTACACAATTGCTGAATTTCAACAGCAGTTACTTCAGGCTTAAGAATCGTGTGGTCGATTTTCGACGCGATATCTTTTTCAGTAATTATTTCCGTCAGTATTTTTTCCATTATAATTCAATCTCCGTTTTAACGATGTACAAGTTTAATTATTTTTTCTCATCAGAAATTTTATAACCAATTCGCTTGCGTTCTTTTTGATCAACTTCCTGTTTGTCTTTTTGAAGCAGGTAATTTATTGCTTCATAAACATCTTTGAATTGTTTATTGTTTTTACTTTCTATCTCAATAATTTTATCTGCCAGTTCTTTATAGGTAAAAGCAAATTCTTTCAAAGCAATAAATGCATCTACAATTGCAATGTTCATTTGTACTGCCTTCTTACTTTTCAATACACCTGATAGCATCGTTACTCCATCAGTAAAGGCAAATGGTGTTACTTTTATATTTCTTTTGATTTGATTTGATGCGGTCGCAAATTGCGACCGCATAGTTCCCCATTCTTTTATAGTTAATCGAAACATAAACCTTTCAGGAAAGCGCTCAATGTTTCTTCTTACCGCTTCATTAAGTCGTTTCGTTTCTACTTCATACAGTTCAGCCAAATCAAAATCAAGCATAACTTTTTGACCTCTTACTTCAAATATTTTTTTCTGAATAACCTGAAGTTGCATATTGTTTTTCTACTTTATGAAATTATAAATTTATGATGCGGTCACAAATTGCGACCGCATACTTTTTATTATCAAGCTTCTTTTCCATGACACGATTTATATTTTTTTCCACTACCACAAGGACAAGGATCATTGCGACCGACTTTTGGACCAACACGAACCGGTTCTTGTTTCACATTTTCCGGTTGTCCGTTTCCATCTTCGTTGTTTTGCATTTGTCGTCCCTGATTCATATTCGGATTCGTGATGGCGCTGGTATCATCTCTTCCGGTTTTCATTCGGCTGTAATCAGTTTTCGGTGGAGCCTGCGCCTGATTCATTGGTGTTTGTTGTTGCTGCGGTAAATTTCCTTTGAAAAGAAACGACAACACATCACGATTCACCTCTGAAACCATATCCTTAAACAAATCAAATGCTTCGAGTTTATAAATGAGCAGCGGATCTTTTTGTTCGTACACTGCTGATTGAACCGATTGTTTTAATTCATCCATCTGACGAAGATGTTCTTTCCACGCTTCATCAATCATCAGCAAAGTCACACCTTTTTCAATTGCATGAATCACTTCCCTACCTCTGCCTTCAATCGCTTTTTTTAGATTGAAAATTACTTGTAACGCTTTTATTCCATCAGTAATTGGTATCACTACATTCTCAACAGTGGAACCGCGTGTGTCGAATAAATTTTTAATATTCGGATAAACATTCTCAACCAAGTGATGCGATTTGCGCTGATAAAATTCAGTTGCTTGAGCATATAATTTTTCAGCCAACACATTTGCTTTCGTGGTTTCAAATTCTTTTTCGTCGATGTGAGTGTCTGTAGAAAGAAGTCGAATGCAATCGAGTTTAAAAGTTGGAAAATCTTTATTGTCCTGATGCAAGGCTATTAACTCTTCGCATAAATCATACAACATGTTGTTCAAGTCAAATTGCAAACGCTCACCGAACAAAGCATGACGGCGGCGCTTGTAAATAACTTCGCGTTGCGCATTCATCACATCATCGTATTCCAGCAATCTTTTTCGTGTACCGAAATTATTTTCCTCTACTTTTTTCTGAGCACGCTCAATTGATTTGGTAATCATGCTGTGCTGAATTACCTCACCTTCTTTGTAGCCCATGCGATCCATCAATCCTGCAATTCTATCGGAACCAAAGATTCTCATCAGGTCATCTTCCAACGAACAATAAAACTGAGTAGAACCCGGATCTCCCTGCCGACCCGCGCGACCACGCAACTGACGATCCACTCTTCGTGCTTCGTGTCGTTCAGTTCCGATTATAGCGAGACCGCCAACTTCTTTTACGCCGGCCCCGAGTTTTATATCTGTACCACGACCGGCCATGTTGGTTGCAATGGTCACTGCGCTTTTCAATCCTGCTTCTGCAACAATTTCTGCTTCGCGTTGATGCTGTTTTGCATTCAACACATTGTGTTTAATGTTTTTCAACTTCAACATTCGTGCAAGCAATTCACTTACTTCCACTGAAGTTGTTCCAACTAAAACAGGTCTTCCTTCCTTTGTTAATTTTTCGATTTCATCAATAACCGCTTTGTATTTCTCACGCTTGGTTTTGAAAACAAAATCTTCCATATCCTTTCGCACAATCGGGCGATTGGTTGGAACAACTACCACATCTAATTTATAAATGCTCCAGAATTCACCTGCTTCAGTTTCGGCAGTACCGGTCATGCCCGCAAGTTTGTGATACATGCGGAAATAATTTTGCAGTGTAACTGTTGCAAAAGTTTGTGTCGCTGCTTCCACCTTCACATTTTCTTTTGCTTCAATGGCCTGGTGCAATCCATCACTGTATCTTCTTCCTTCCAGAATACGACCGGTTTGTTCATCCACAATTTTCACCTTGCCATCCATCACCACATACTCCACATCTTTTTCAAACAAAGCATAAGCTTTCAATAATTGTTGTACTGAATGCAGGCGCTCACTCTTGATACTGAAATCCTGCAACAGCAAATCTTTCTTCGCCAATTTTTCATCAGCAGGCATATCCGATTTTTCTATTTCGGCAATTTCTGCTCCCACATCAGGCATCACGAAAAAGTTTTTGTCTTCTCCATCTGCTGTAATCAGTTCTATTCCTTTATCGGTTAATTCAACACTGTTGTTTTTTTCATCAATGTGAAAATATAATTCAGCATCCACCTTCGGCATTTCGCGCGACTGATCCTGCATGTAATATTTTTCGGTCTTCAACATCACCGCACGATTTCCTTCTTCGCTTAAATATTTTATCAGTGTTCCGTTCTTTGGTAAACCACGAGCAGCACGCAAGAGCGCCAATCCACCTTCACCTTCTTTTGGCCCATCTTTTTTTGCTTCAATACTTTTTTTCGCTTCATTCAAAAAAGCATTCACTACTTTTTTCTGCGCTTCATAAATTTTTGTGATGCGTGGTTTCAGGTTATGAAATTCCTGATCTTCTCCTTTCGGAACAGGACCGGAAATAATGAGCGGAGTTCGTGCATCATCAATCAACACACTATCCACTTCATCCACCATTGCGTAATGCAGTTTGCGTTGCACGAGTTCTTCGCGTGAACGACTCATGTTATCGCGCAGGTAATCGAAACCGAATGCATTGTTGGTTCCATAAGTGATATCAGCGTTGTATGCTTTGATGCGCTCGGGTGAATGCGGCTGATGATAATCTATGCAGTCAGTAGT
>JAHEZG010000391.1 GCA_023251195.1 Chitinophagaceae bacterium
GGTTTGCAAAATCATCGGGCACCACTTCCGATAAAAGCAAATTCATTCCAGTGAGTCAGGAAGCAATGGAAGAATGCCATTACAAAGGCGGACTTGATTTGCTCAGTGCCTATTGCATGTTGAACGAAGACACAAAAATTTTCAGTGGTAAAGGTTTAATTATTGGTGGAAGTCATCAGATTAATAATCTGAACTCCATGTCGAGTTATGGCGATTTGAGTGCGGTGTTGTTGCAGAACATGTCATTCATAGCTCACCTCCATCGCACTCCGCAATTATCTATTGCGTTGATGGATGAATGGGAACAAAAGATTGAAGCGCTCGCGCAATCAACTTTAAAGGAAGATGTAACCAACATTGCCGGAGTTCCAACATGGACCATGATTTTGATTAAGCGTTTATTTGAACTCACCGGAAAAAATAACCTGCGCGATGTATGGCCCAATCTTGAATTATACATTCATGGCGGTGTAAGTTTTACACCGTATCGCGAACAATTTAAATCACTGATTAAAGGTGATGGAATGAATTTTTATGAATCGTACAATGCATCAGAAGGATTTTTTGCTTTTCAGTTTGGCAAGCGCGACGAAGATTTAGTGTTGCACCTGAACAACGGAATATTTTATGAATTCATTCCGATGAGTGAATTAGGTAAAGAATTTCCGAAAACAATATTGATTGATGAAGTGAAAGCCGATGAAAATTATGCGCTGGTGATTTCGACCAACTCCGGTTTGTGGCGATACATGGTTGGCGATACTATAAAGTTTACTTCCATAAAACCTTTCAGAATAAAAGTAACCGGCCGAGTAAAACAATTCATCAATGCATTTGGTGAAGAAGTGATTGCTGATAATACTGACAACGCAATTGCTCAGGCATGTCATTTAACCGGAGCAGTGGTGCGTGATTATACGGTGGCACCCGTGTATCTTACTTACGATAATCGTGGCTGTCACGAGTGGTTGATTGAATTTGAAAAAGAACCTGCTGATATAAAATTATTTACTGAACACTTAGATAGTAATCTGCGATCATTGAATTCTGATTATGATGCAAAGCGATATAAAGACATTGCATTAAAAGAACCAACCGTTCACAGCTTACCCAAAAATTCTTTCTATAACTGGCTGAAGAAAAAAGGAAAACTCGGCGGCCAACACAAAGTACCGCGCCTGAGTAATGACAGAATGTATGTGGATGATATTAAGAGTATAGTGAGGGAAGTTGTTTCCAACTTGGAATAAAATGGATGTACTGGAAGAATATACTTAGCCAATATTTAATTTAAGCTTTTCTTTAGTAGAAATTGTTTACTACCCGTTTATACCAAAAACATATTGAATAATATTAGCTCCCATTTGCAATGCCTTGGTTCGAAGTTCAATAGGGTCGCTGTGTACATCATCCCAACCATCACCAAGGTCGCATTCAAAATTATAGAAAGCAACCAACCTGCCTTCGTAAATGATACCAAAACCCTGCGGAATTTTTTCGTCGTGTTCATGAATCTTGGGAAGTCCGTTTGGGAAATTATATTTCTGATGATAAACAGGGTAAGAGAAAGGCAATTCAATAAAATCCAATTCAGGAAATACTTTTTTCATTTCTTTCCTGATGAATGGGTCAATGCCGTAATCATCATTGATAAAAAGAAAACCTCCGCCGGTTAAATAAGTGCGCAGGTTTTGCGCATCTTCTAAACTGAACACCACATTGCCATGACCGGTCATGTACACAAATGAATAATTAAAAATATCAGGACTGCCCGGTTCAACCGTTGCATATTCCTCATTGATATTTGTGTTGATGTTCTGATTGCAAAACCTCGCAAGGTTTCGAAGCGAGTGCACATCGTTATACCAATCGCCACCACCACTGTATTTTAATAAAGCAAACTGAATAGTAGGTGCAGGAGCAAAAGCAGTGAACGAAAATGCGCAGATTAAAAGTGTGATAAAAATATTTTTAAGTTTCATTGGTTCAGTAAATTTAATTGAACGATTGCCACCAACGCAGCGGTTTCAGTTCTCAATCGGTTAGCACCAAGAATCACCTTTTTAAATCCTTCTTCCGCTGCATCATTTAATTCTTCGTTTGAAAAATCACCTTCGGGTCCAATCAAAACTATAACATCTGTATCTTTTGCATAAATAGCTGAAAGCTGTGTTTTATTTTCTCCTAAATGACAAATCAGTTTTTGAGATTTCACTTTTGAATTTTCATGAATGAAAATATTAAACCTTTTTAGGTCATTTATCTTTGGTAAGGTGGCCCGCTCACTTTGTTTCATGGCGCTCACACCAATCCGGTTTATTCTTTCCATATTTATTTTACGCCGTTCACTGTGTTCGCATTCAAGAAAAGAAATTTCATTTACACCTATTTCCACTGCTTTTTCCAAAAGCCATTCAATCCGTTCAATATTTTTAGTTGGGGCAATGGCCAAATGAATTTTTGAACCTGAAATAATTTCTTCGGGCCATTTTTTTAAAATTTCAAAACCGCAATGCGATTTATGTGCTGAAGTGATTTTTGCCATGTAAAAATTTCCGGCACCATCAATTAAATTGATTTCATCATTATCAGTGTGTCGCAACACTTTCACGCAATGATATGATTCTTCTTCACTGAGAATTGAAATTCCATTAATAAGTTCAGGACAAAAAAACAGTTCCATAGCAATTGCGTTGCAAGGATACTTTAAAGAATGAATTCAGAAAACAAAAAAGCCACCTCATTTTGATGAGCTGGCTTTCAGTGCTTTTTTGACGAATTATTTTATCGGAACATAAATATCTGTTTCCCACCTGGCAGTATCTTTTTCCATTCCGGGATCTGTTACATAAACTTCCCAGGGGTTACCGTTTGCAGTTTTGTTATTTAAACCTATCCATTTATATAAAGCATCATAGGCCGGTTGTGTTTTTTCGTAGCTTCCAAAATATTTAGTCATGGCCACTTCACCGGCATATGAATTTTTTGCTGTAATTCGTCCTTCTGATTTACCCAATTTATCAGTCGGAATTCCTCCTTCCCACACCAATTTTTCTTTTCCCATGTTATGCATAATGCCGAATGGGTAGCCGACTTCCTTCATTTTATTTTTCGACATATAAACTCCAATCTCCATAAACATTTGCATGTATTTGGCACCAATGTCGGCGTAGTTTGCCGAATCAAGAATAGTCAGGCAGGG
>JAHEZG010000392.1 GCA_023251195.1 Chitinophagaceae bacterium
ATCTTTGTTCAGTGGTGAAATCAGTTTGTATCGCTCAGAATTCACAAATCATTGTAACCATTACAAGCACCAACACTACTAATTGCAGCGGATGTTGCAATGGTACTGCAAATGCAAGTGCTACTGGCGGAACTGCTCCATACACTTATCATTGGTCAACCGGTGCTAACTGCGCAAACATTTCTTCATTGTGTGCCGGTACTTATTCAGTAACAGTTACTGATGCTGCTGGTTGTACTAAAACAGGAAGTGTTTGCATCGCTTGTGTTCCTCCATGTATCTTAACTCTTACAGGTGTGGTAACAAATGTTTCATGTAACAGCGGAAGTAACGGTGCCATTGATTTATCAGTAAGTGGCGGAACAGCTCCATACACTTATCATTGGAACAATGGTGCAACCACTCAGGACCGTAGCGCACTTTGTGCAGGTACATATTCAGTAACTGTTACAAGCGCTGCAGGTTGTTCAGGAACAGCAAGCTTCTGCGTGAGTCAACCAACTGCAATTTGTGCTACAATTTGTGCAACTAATACATGTGTTGGTCAATGCACCGGTACAGCTGACTTAACTGTTTCAGGCGGAACTGCTCCTTACACTTATCACTGGAATAGTGGCGCATCAACTCAGGACAGAACTTGCCTTAGTGCTGGTACTTATTCGGTAACAGTAACAGATTCAAAGCAGTGTTCAATTGTAAAATCAGTTACCATTTGTGCTGTTTCATGTGGTTGTAAAACAGAAGAGACCCCATCTCTAACTCTTACTTCAACAACCAATACTGAATTGAACATGAACATTTATCCGAATCCGTTGAATACACAAACAACATTTGAGTTTGTTGCTTCACAGGATGTAACCGGAACATTGGAACTTTACAGTGTAACAGGTGCTTTGATAACTGAAATTTACAGAGGCGAATTAAAGGCAGGAGAAAAATATACTTTCAGCTACAATGCCGAAAAGCTTGCAGCCGGAATGTATTTCGCAAGACTTGCAACCAATAACGGAACTGTCATTCAGAATATCATGAAGATGCAATAAGTAATTGCAATCGCTAAAAACAAAAAACCCCAACCGAAAATTTCGGTTGGGGTTTTTTGTTTTTCTTTTTGTTATGAATTAGATAATTGATTGGTGTTTTTATAAATAGATGATAAAGGAAAAAATAAAAAAGACCGTCGCGGTTTTATAAACAGCGTCGGTCTTTATCTCAAAAAAATTTATTTAATTCCCAACAACTCCACTTCAAAAATCAAAGTGCTGTTTGGTCCAATGTGAGAGCCGGCTTGTTGTTCGCCGTATGCGAGATTAGGAGGAAGAAATAATTTCCACTTGCTGCCAACAGGCATTAACTGCAATGCTTCAGTCCATCCGCTGATAACTCTGTTCAATGGAAAACTTGCTGATTGTCCGCGTTGCACTGAACTATCGAACACAGTTCCGTTTATTAACGAGCCATGATAATGACAGGTTACAGTATCAGTTGCTCTTGGTTTTTGTCCGTCGCCGGTTACCATGATTTCATATTGCAAACCACTTTCAAGAGTTACCACTCCCGGTTTTAATTTATTCTTTTCTAAAAATTCCATTCCTTCCTTCAGATTCTTTTCTGCCTTATCTGATTTGATTTGAAATAATTTGTCGGTGATTCCCATTTTTTATTTTTTAAAAAGTTTAATGATTAATTCGATTTCTGAATCGCAAACTTACTGAACTTACTTTCTAAGCAACAAAAAATTAAAGGGTAGTTATTAATTATCTTTGTATCGTTGGAAATTTTTCTGAAGAATGATTTCAATTATTCAAAAATAACTGAAGCACAAAAACAAATAAATGCTAAAAGACTCTTTCGGTCGCATACACGATTACCTGCGCATTTCGCTGACAGATAAATGCAACCTGCGTTGTGTTTATTGTCATCCGACAAATGCATTGCATGGTCATCATGATTACGCAAAGAATATGTCGGCTGAGGAGATTGAAAAAATTGTTTCTGTTTTTGTGGGAGAAGGAGTAAATAAAATTCGTCTCACTGGAGGTGAGCCACTCATCAGAAAAGATGCGAAAGAAATTATTCAACGACTATCAAATTATCCGGTCAAATTAACTATCACTACCAACGGAGTTTTTGTTCATGATTTTATTGACACATTCAAGCAAGCGAAATTAAAATCAGTGAATGTTAGTCTCGATTCACTGAACAAAGAGAAGAATTTCTCGCTCAACCAACGCGATGAATTTGAAAGAGTAAAACACAACATTGATTTATTACTTGAAAATGATTTTCATGTGAAGTTGAATGTGGTGGTCATGAATGGTATAAACTCCGATGAGGTAAATGATTTTATTGAATGGACAAAAGATTTTCCATTACACATCCGATTCATTGAGTTCATGCCGTTTCCTGGAAATAAATGGGACCAGGAAAGAGTTTTTACACATCAGCAGATTCTTGAAACTGTTTCTGAAAAATATGCAGTTGAAAAATTATCGGATGATGCGCACGATACTGCCAAAAAATATTTTGTACCGAATCACAAGGGAACATTCGCAGTCATCAGTACCATGAGCGAACCATTTTGCAGCGGATGCAATCGCATGCGAATTTCCACTGATGGTAAAATGCGCAATTGTTTATTCTCCAAAACCGAAACCGATTTACTCACCGCACTTCGGGCAGGAAATGATATTGTTCCATTGATTCGTGAATGTCTTTACGGTAAACATTACATGCTCGGCGGAAATCATGATGAACATTGGGGTGAAGAAGAAACAGCTTCGCACCGCAGAAGTATGCTCGGCATTGGCGGATAAATTTTTTATTAATTTCATGCTCCGATGGTCACAGTTATAGAAGCAAGGAACGCAGTCATCAGCACTGTTCAGCAAAGCAAAAAAGAATTTTTATCAATATCAAAATCATCAGCATGCATTTTAGCTGAAGATATTTTTTCTCCGATTGATTCGCCACCATTTGATAATTCAGCAATGGATGGATATGCTTTCCGTTATAATGATTTTGTTAATCAGCAAGAAATAAAAATCATTGGCGAGTCAGCGGCGGGAAAAAGTTATTCAAAAAAAATAAAACAAGGAGAAGCCATTCGGATTTTTACGGGAGCCGAAGTTCCGGTTGGTGCTGATACTGTAGTGATGCAGGAAAAAATTTCAATCGCAAATG
>JAHEZG010000393.1 GCA_023251195.1 Chitinophagaceae bacterium
GCCCGGTTTTAATGAATCGGGATTGCATACTTACCGCAGTTTCGAAAATTGCGGCCGAACTATTCTTCGCGCCATCGCCATGTATTTAAAACTGACAGAAAATTATTTCGACGAAAAAATGCACAACGGCAACAGCATACTTCGCGCAATACATTATCCACCTATAACTGAAGACCCTGATTCAGCCATGAGAGCTGAAGCACATGAAGATATTAATCTCATCACTTTATTAGTTGGTGCATCAGCAGATGGTTTGCAGGTGCAGAAAAAAAACGGCGATTGGATAAATGCAACTGCTCAACCCGGAAATATTATTGTAAATGTTGGCGACATGTTGCAGCGATTAACCAATGATTATTTAAAAAGCACCACGCATCGGGTAGTGAATCCTCCACGAGAAATGTGGGGCAACTCGCGTTACAGTGTGCCTTTCTTTTTGCATCCTCGTTCCGAAATGTCGTTGAATTGTTTGCCATCGTGTGTAAATTTCGATAACCCTAAAAAGTATGACGACATTACTGCAGGTGCCTATCTCGACCAGCGATTAATTGAAATCGGCTTGAAGAAACCTCAGACCTGATAAGCCATGCAGAAGGGAAAAAATTTACTTTTCCTTAAAGACACTTTCCTGCTTGGCATCACTGCATTCGGCGGACCACAGGCGCACATTGCTATGATGTTGCAACAATTTGTTCGCAAGCGGAATTATATTACTGAAGAAGAATTAATGGAAGCACTTGCTTTCAGTTCCATTCTTCCGGGGCCAAGTTCTACTCAAACACTTTTAACAATAGCCATGAAACGCGGCGGAACATTGCTCGCAGTTCTTTCATTACTGGTTTGGGTTTTACCCGCGGCAATTTTAATGACCGCGCTCACTCTTGCATTCACTTTGTTCGAAGCGCGTGGGTTCTCGCTTGCGTTTTTACTATTTGTGCAGCCAATGGCAATCGGAATAATATTATTCGCTGCATTCAGAATCGGAAGAACTGTTATTAAAAATATTTATGGCATTGCTATTTTAATTATTGCATTACTGTTTACCATTTTCTTTAACTCGCCGTTGGTATTTCCGATTGCATTATTTGCCGGAGGGTTTATTACCAATATCAGCAACCGCCACATTCTTCCTCCGCTAAAAACGAGATTGCCAATTGACTGGAGAAAATCTTCGTTCAATTTATTTCTTCTGATTTTAATTTTGGTTGGAGCGGCAGTTGCGGGAGCCATCACAAAACATCGGTCAGTAGTAATTTTCGAAAACTTCTTGCGATTCGGTTCCATCACATTCGGTGGTGGAAGTGTGTTAGTGCCAATGATGTTTGAACAGTTTGTGAAACACCGGCATTATTTAACTGCCAATGAATTCATCAGCGGATATGCATTGAACCAAGCGATACCCGGACCCGCATTTGCGTTTGCCACTTTTACAGGTGGCATGTCGTTAAAAGAATTTGGATTGAACTACCAGGTGCTCGGTTGCTTTTTAGGAACCGTTGGAATTTTTTTACCGGGAGCGTTAATTGTTTTTTTCCTGTATCCGCTTTGGGAATATTTAAAAAGCTATCGGTTCATACAGCGCTCATTGGAAGGAATAAATGCCGCCGCAACCGGAATGGTACTCGGCGCAGCGGTTATTTTATTTAACAATCTTGAATTTCATCTGATAAATATTTTTGTAATAATTGCCACCTTTCTATTGTTACAATTTACAAAATTGCAAACACCGGTTTTAATTTTCCTCGGATTAATTGCCGGGTTTATTTATATCCGGTTTATCTGACTTCATTTTATTCAGTATTAATAACACCATTTTACAATTGATCCTGCGCTCTTAAATAATTTACAGGTATATCGGTTCTGGTTTTATTGTACAATAATTTGTTTTGTATAAGCTTTTCCATTACAAATAATTTCAATCAGGTAGTAACCGGCTGTAATTTTTTGCATGGTGTTAATTTTATAATTGAAAAAATTATTATCGGGGATCAATTCTGATTTAAATTGTTTTTTTCCGGCTGCATCAGTAAGTGAAATAATTACTTTAAAATCTTTAGCGCCTGTTATTTTTAAATTCAGGTTTTCATTGGTAGTTGGATTGGGCAGCACCATAAAATTGAAAAGGTCATTTTGATAATACACCATATCAATGTTTGAATAATTGAAAGCGCCATCAAAATCAACTTGCTTCAACCGGTAATAGGATACCCCAAAAAACGGATGCATATCTTCAGTTTTATAATTTAATTCTTCATTACTGCTGCCCGCAGCATTAATTTTTTCCAACTCAGAAAAATGCACTGCATCAATCGAGCGTTCTACAATAAAATAATTGCTGTTGTGTTCTGATTCAGTTGCCCATTTTATATCAACCACATTTTTATTTAGGTCGGCATTAAATGACAGTAATTCAATTGGCAAAGGAAAACCGCTTGTAGTATATCCGATACTGAAATCTGAAAATGAAGTGAGCGCTGAACGCGCAGCTGTAATTGTACTACCGCTTACTGATTGAGTACTGTTGGAATGAGTGCCAAGCGATTGCCAAGGATTACTCGAATTTACACGCTTTAAAATTCCATACCTGTTGGCTGATAGTATTGTATTGCTTGCTCCGTTTTCAGAAACAGTAACTGTATAAGTTCCACCGGTCATGCTTGAATTGGGTGTAATGGTCCAATAACCATAATCAAGTATTCCGTTTATGGCAGATCCGTTAATTGTTAATCCCCCTGGTACAGAACCCGGTGATGCTGAAACAAATGATCCAAGCAGGTTGGTAAAACCTGTGGCTGATGACAAGTTAATATTTGCCAATTCATATTCTGATGCAGTACCTAACGGAAAGTTATAAGAACCTGATGAAACTACTTTTCTGCGCAGGTTACCAATTATGTAGCTTGTTGATGAATAAGGAGTAATGGCAGCAACATTATCGTTGGTCACATTTACCTCAAAAGTGACGGTTGTAATTTTTCCGAGAGATAATTCCAAGGTGCCATCTACTGAAATCGATTGCGAAAGATTAATTCCGGCAGAATTATTAATGGTCGCGTTATAAAATGCAGTGGACGAAATGCCGCTGATTGTTTGTGCTGATGTGCCCCAGAAAGTAACCTTTCCGGTTTCACTTAAAAAAGATCCGTCGTTGGTCCAGTTTCCTTTAAAA
>JAHEZG010000073.1 GCA_023251195.1 Chitinophagaceae bacterium
GAAAGCGACAAAAATAATTTGGTTTGTCAATAGTAGTTAGTGATTGTTGTTAGGTTTTGAAATTGATTTTCAATACTTAATTTTTTGACATCCTACTAACATTCAATGAATAAACCTGCTTACAATATAAAGTTTTTCTGATTATATATTCCAGTGAATTAAAAAATGAAAAAATTGAATTTTTTAATCTGGAATATATATCCGGATACAGTGGTATTATTTTTGTAATTCGCAGCGCAAATTTTTTTATGGAACCAAACACAGAAATCACCCAACCAACCTCAAACTCTGCATCCACAATAGATATCAGTGCATTAAACGAGCGCATAAAACAGGAAAGTGCATTTATTGAATTACTGAATATGGAACTCAGCAAAACCATAGTCGGTCAGAAATACATGATTGAACGATTAATGCTCGCTTTGCTTTCCGGCGGTCACATTTTATTAGAAGGTGTGCCCGGGCTTGCCAAAACTTTAGCTATTAAATCGTTGGCTGCTGCCATACATGCTAAATTTTCGCGGATACAATTCACTCCTGATTTGTTACCTGCTGATTTAATTGGTACCATGATTTACAGCCAGAAGGAAAATGATTTCGCCGTGAAGAAGGGACCCATTTTCGCCAACTTTATTTTAGCAGATGAAATCAACCGTGCACCAGCAAAAGTTCAATCGGCATTACTGGAGGCCATGCAGGAAAAGCAAGTGACCATTGGTGATAAAACATTTTTATTGGAAGAACCTTTCCTTGTTTTAGCAACACAAAATCCAATAGAACAGGAAGGAACTTATCCTTTACCAGAAGCACAGGTTGATCGGTTTATGTTGAAAGCGGTTATCAGTTATCCGAAAAAAGATGAAGAGCAATTAATCATCAGGCAGAATATGCAAATGGTTGACAAGACCATTAATCCGGTTGCAACGCGGGAAGAAATTCTTCGCGCCCGTAAAACAGTTCGTGATATTTATATGGATGAAAAAATTGAGCGATACATTCTGGATATTGTTTTTGCATCGCGCAAACCAGAGGATTACAAACTTAATAAATTAAAACCACTCATCAGTTATGGTGGTTCGCCACGAGCGAGTATAAATCTTGCAGTTGCTGCAAAAGCATATGCATTCATCAAGCATAGAGGTTATGTTATTCCGGAAGATGTTCGCGCTATTTGTTATGATGTGATGCGCCATCGAATCGGTTTGACTTATGAAGCAGAGGCAGAAAATGTTACACCGGAAGAAGTGATTAGTGATATCCTGAACGCGGTTGAGGTGCCATAGCTTTTGATTGAAGTTGGAATTCTATAATCTCATTTTATTAAAATCAATCAGTGACAAAAACTGTTTCAAATACTCAGGAAGATAAGCGAAAAAAACTTCGCCGCATCGAAATAAAAACCAGGAAATTATCCAATCAGATTTTTTCGGGCAGTTATCATTCTGCATTTAAGGGAAGAGGAATTTCGTTCAGCGAAGTTCGCGAGTATCAGTATGGCGATGATGTTCGAACAATTGACTGGAATGTGACTGCGAGAAACAGCAAACCATTTGTAAAAGTATTTGAAGAAGAGCGCGAACTCACTATGATGTTATTGATTGATGTGAGTCAGTCTTCTTTTTTTGGAACACAAAATGAATTTAAGAATCACATCATAGCAGAGATAAGCGGCATATTGGCCTTTTCTGCAATTACAAACAATGATAAAGTTGGAGTGATTTTTTTCAGCAGCGAAGTGGAAAAATTTATACCGCCGAAAAAAGGAAAGACACATATCCTTAGAATCATTTCAGAGATATATGATTTTCATCCGAAAAAATCAGGAACCAATGTGGTTGAAGCATTAAAGTATCTGAATAATGTAGTGAAGAAAAAAGCGATCACTTTTTTAATATCTGATTTTCTGAATCCGAATCCGGAGGGAAATAATCTGAATGCTTTAAAAAACTCAGTAAGTATTGTTGGTCGGAAACACGACCTTATTGGTTTGCACATTTACGATGAGCGCGATGCCCAACTTCCGAATGCAGGTTTAGTGCGTTTCATAGATTCAGAAACCCAGAAAGAATTCTGGATTGATACTTCAAATAAAAGTTTGCGCGTAAAATATGCGAAGGATTTTCAACTGAACTACAGAATGGTAAAAGATATTTTCGGAAAGAGCGGTTCCCAATTGGAATCCATTAAAACCGAAGGCAGTTATGTGGTTGCATTGATGAATATGTTTAAGCAAAGAGAACTGCGGAGATGACGAAAGTGAAAAGTGAAAAGTTAAAAGTGAAAAACCTGGTTGCTCAGATTATTCTTATCTGCTCGATTTTATTTTATCATTCTCAAAAATTATCTGCACAAATTATTTCAGTCACATTAAAAGCAGATTCAAATCACATTGTTATTGGTGATTTCCTGAATGTAAAACTGACAGTAAAGTTTCCGAAGGAAGAAGTTGTAACAATGCCTTCCGTATTTGACTCCGTTGGAACAATGGAATTAGTGAAGTCTTCTAAGATTGATACAACAATCAGTGGGGATACAAAAATATTTTCTCAAACATTTACAGTTTCAGCGTATGATTCAGGAAATTTTCGTGCAGGTCCGTTAACGATTTTATCTAAAAATAAAAGTGGAATTATTGATACCATTATATCAGATTATGTTTTTGTCAGAGTGGCAACTGTTGCAGTTGACACCACCAAACCAATTAAACCAATTAAAGAACCTCTTGGTGTTCCTTATTCATGGAAAGAATTTATTCCTTATATAATTGGAGGAATTGTTTTACTCGTTCTGATAATTGCTTTTACATATTTTATCATGCGCAGAAAAAACAAGAAACCAATTGTTGTTGAACGACCAAAACCAAAAGAGCCGGCACACATATGGGCACGAAAGGAATTAAAAACTCTGGAAGAAGAAAAACTTTGGCAGCACAACGAAATAAAAATGTATTACAGTCGCCTCACTGATATTCTCCGTTTGTATCTTGAATATCGTTACAACTGGTTTGCATTGGAATCAACTACTGAAGAAATTATTGAAAACATTTCTTCCTACCATATTTCAGAAGATGCGAAAGAAAAATTGCTAATGATTTTAGAGCAAGGCGATTTTGTAAAATTTGCCAAGATGACCCCCTTGCCGGATGTCAATATGAAAGTGATGGAAAATTCTTATTCGTTTATTGATTTAACAGAACAAACAGAAATAAAGACCGATCAAAAAATAAATGTTTGACAATTTATCACATATCACCTTCGCCGATAAATGGGTTCTCTGGCTCATTCCTGTTGTAATACTGCTTTGGATTTTGTGGTGGTATTTTCTTTCAAAGAAAAATTATTCTTCATTAAAACTTTCTTCCACTAAATCATTTTCCGGTTTTGGAAATCCGTTGAAGGCAACACTGAAAAAGTTTCTTCCTGTAATTCGTGTGCTCACAATTATATTATTGCTTGTTGCAATCGCTCGACCCCAAACTTCTTTCGATGAAGAGAAAATGACCACTGAAGGAATTGATATTGTTCTTGCAATGGATTTATCTGCATCCATGCTTGCAAAAGATTTTTCGCCCAACAGATTGGAAGCCGCTAAAAAGGAAGCGATGAATTTTATTGATGAACGACCCCACGACAGAATAGGCATGGTTGTTTTCTCGGGCGAAAGTTTCACGCAGTGTCCGGTAACCATTGACCATGCGATATTGAAGAATCAATTGTCATTGGTAAAAAACGGTTTATTGGAAGATGGAACTGCAATCGGAATGGGTTTGGCAACTGCCGTTCAACGATTGAAAGAAAGTCAGGCGAAAAGCAAAGTGGTGATTCTGATGACTGATGGTGTGAACAACAAAGGATTAATTGATCCGCTGACTGCCTGCGATATTGCCATGCAATACAAAGTTCGTGTTTACACAATCGGAATCGGCACAAATGGAAAAGCTATGACTCCTGTTGCAATGACTCCTGATGGACAATTAATTTATGATTTAGCTGATGTTCAGATTGATGAACCACTACTCACCGATATTGCAATAAAAACCGGAGGACAATATTTTCGCGCAACAAATAATAAAAAGCTGAAAGAAATTTATAATCAGATTGATAAGTTAGAAAAAACAAAAATAGAGGTGAGTGCTTTTGAACGGAAGACTGAAAAATTTTATGCCTTCGCTTTCTTCGCCGGAATTTTTTTACTGCTGGATGTTTTACTTCGTTACACCATTTTAAAAAGCGCACCATAAATGTTTCGGTTTGAACACATAGAATATTTGTGGTTGTTGCTTGCGGTAATTCTTATTGCAGGATTATTTATTTTCTTTTTTCTGTGGCGGAAAAGAGCAATCGGAAAATTTGGAAATAAAAGTTTAGTACTTCAACTCATTCCTGATTTCTCAAACAGAAAACATGTAGCCAAGTTTTTTCTGCTTTCGCTTGCTTACATTTTTATCGTTCTTGGTTTTGCAGATCCGCAAATCGGAACTAAACAGGAATTAATAAAGCGACAGGGCATTGATGTGATGATTGCACTGGATGTTTCCAATTCAATGATGAGTGATGATGTGAAACCGAGCAGGTTAGACAGAGCGAAAAATTTCATCTCCAATTTTATTGACCAACTGAATAATGACCGGTTAGGAATGATTGTGTTTGCGGGTAAAGCATACATACAAATGCCGCTAACGGTTGATTACAGTGCAGCAAGAATGTATCTCCATACAATCAATACTAATATGGTTCCATCACAAGGAACCAATATCGCAGAAGCAATTGAATTGGCAAATCAGGGATTTCCCGAAAATGATAAAGAGCACAAGGCACTGCTCATAATTACTGACGGCGAAGACAATGAAGGAGGCACTGATGAGAAAATAGCGGATGCAGTAAAGCAGGGAACAAAAATTTATACCCTCGGAGTTGGTTCTGAAAATGGTTCGCCGATTCCAATGCAAAACGATTTTAAAAGAGATGAAGAAGGAAACATTGTTCTTTCAAAATTGAACCAACAGATGCTGAAAGAAATTGCATCAAAAGGAAACGGAAAATTTTTCCTGCTTGGCAGCGGAGGGGATGAGGTGGAGGCATTGATGAAGGAACTGAAAGGAATCAGCACCAAACAATTTGAAGAAATGATTTTCACCGACTTTGCCGACCAGTTTCAGTGGTGCCTTGCCATAGCAGCTTTTCTTTTATTTGCTGAATGGTGGATGAGTGAACGGAAAAGTAAATTCTCAATAAAATTTTAATAAATAAAAATGCAGAAATTCCGATTTAAAAAAATCATCTTCTCTCGTTTTGGATTTTTATTGTTGTTGTGTGTTTTAAATTTTCAATATGTATCAGCGCAGTTTTCTTTTTCCACCCAAAAAGAAAAAGTGGAAACACGCAATGGAAATAAAGAATTTCATAATGAAAAATTTGCCGATGCTGAAGCGAGTTTCAAAAAAGCATTGGACATTAAGAACAACATGGAAGAAGCAACATTCAATTTGGGTGATGCCATTTACGAGCAGAAACGATATGAAGATGCAGGAAAACAATTTCAGCTATCAACCCAAACAAATTCAAACGAACTCGTTAGAGCAAAAGCTTTTCATAACCTTGGAAATTCTTTTATGAAGGAAAAAAAATATGCAGACGCAATTAAAGCATATAAGAATGCATTGAAGATTAATCCGAATGACTTAGATACTAAATACAATCTTGCTTTCGCGAATGAAATGATTCGAAATAATAAAGGGGAAGGTGGTCAGGATAACAAAGATCAAAAAGATAAAAAAGACAAACAGGATTCGAAAGACGATAAACAACAAAACAAAAACAATAAGGATCAGCAAAAAGAAGAGAAGCAGGATCAGCAACAACAAAAAGATCAGGAACAAAAAGACAAACAACAGCAAGGACAAAAACCAAAACTCACAAAAGAAGAAGCAGATAAATTATTAAAAGCACTACAAAACGAAGAACAGAAAACCAATCAGAAAATGCAGCAAAAACAAATGAAGGGTGTGAGAGTGAAGATTAAAAAAGATTGGTAGCTCTGATAGTGAATAACTAAAAGTGAAAAGTGAATTCAGCAACAGAAAACAAATAATGAATCTCAAAAAAAGATTAAATTTTATTAAACAATATTTTCAAAATGCAATTTGCATTTCTGTTTTGATTTTCATTTCAGCAATTTACAATTGTCCGATTGCGAATGCTCAGATAAAATTTTCAGCATCAGCCCCGAATTCAGTTCCGGAAAATCAGAATTTCAAAATAAAATTTTCGTTGGAAAATGGTTTGGCTACTGAATTTTCTTTTTTAGCAAATGCTGATTTTGAAATAATTGGTTCACCTACAATTGAAACCACCACGCAAATTATTAATGGTGTAACTACACATTATGAAACTCATACCTATTTATTACATCCTGTTAAGCAAGGTAAATTAATTATTCCGGGACCCACAATAACAGTCAATGGAGCTCAAATGAAATCAAATGACATTGAAATTTTAGTAACCAAACCAGCTTATAAGAAAAGGAAGGAAGGCACAAATTCAAAGTACAGAAAAAAACAACAAAAAAAAATTGATAAACTGTTTAAACTTGATGATAAAAGAAATTAAGTTTTTTAAAAATGAAAATCAAGATCTAAATAAATGCTCCGGAGAAACCTGATTTTAAATTCTGAATTATTTCAAAGTACATTATGCATTTATCTGCTGTTTTTTATTGCAGGGATATTCAATTGGAATCCAGTAATTGCACAGGCGAAATTTTCTGCTGCAGCATTAAATTCAATTCCTGAAAATCAGAATTTTAATTTGAGTTTTACTTTACAAAACAGCAATGGAAAAAATTTAAGGCTACCTGCCATTAGTGATTTCACTGTTGTAGGCGGGCCAAGCACATCATCAAGTACTACAATTATGAATGGTAGTGTTTCGCAATCGGAAACATATACCTATGTACTTCGGCCAAAAAAACAAGGAACTTTTAAAATTGGTAAAGCGAGCATTGATGCGGGCGGAACCACACTATATTCCAATGAAGTGTCAATAACCGTAACTGCACCATCAGCACAAAAACCAAAACAACAAAATCAAAACGATCCGTTTAACGATCCTTTTTTTAATGATCCGTTTGGCTCCGGACAAAAACCGGAATCTCAAACATTCATTGATGATTTGAAAAAACAAATCAAGGATGATGTATTCGTGAAAGTGGTGTTGAGTAAAAATTCTGTTTATCAGGGAGAAATGCTCACTGCTACTTACAAACTTTATTTCCGTCAGAACCTTTCAGGATTTAATTTAAGTAAGTCGCCATCGATGGAAGGGTTCTGGAACAAGGAAGTTGAATTGGATCCAAAGCGAAAACAATCGATGGAGACCATCAATGGCAAGCAGTTTTATGTAATGGATGTTTTAAAATACAATTTATATCCGCAGCGTTCAGGCACATTAACAATTTCGCCTGCTGAAGTTTCAACAGTTGCGCAGGTTGTTACACAATCGCGCGGAGGTTTTTTTGGGTTTGGTCAGCAGCACAATGTTCCACTGAATTTAAAAACGAATGCTGTATCGGTAAAAGTTAAAGCATTGCCTGAAAATGAAAAACCGAAAGACTTTGCAGGTGCTGTTGGCAAATTCAATTTCGCCACATCGCTTTCTGCTAAGCAAGCAAAGACTGATGATGCGGTTACATACACTATAAAAATTTCAGGGGAAGGAAATCTGAATCTGATTGAATCACCAACTGTTTCGCTTCCACAAGGATTTGAAATGTATGATCCGAAACTGAAAGAAAACTTAACCAATAATGAAAATGGAATCAGCGGTTCGAAGCAATATGATTATTTAATTGTACCTCGCCTGCCCGGTGATTTTAAAATCAGCAGTGAATCATTCTCTTACTTTGATCCATCACAAGGAAAATATTTTACTATCACATCGCCTGAATTTCCGTTGAAGGTAACAGGTGAACCATCAAAAAATACAAACGGAAATACCAACTCAATAAATAAGCAGCAAGATGTTGCCATTCTTGGCGAAGACATTCGTTACATAAAAACTTCAGTTCCCGATTTTGATAAAAATGAAAATTCATTTTTTGGTTCAATGGGATATATTGCTTTGTATGCCATTCCGTTTTTTGCTTTCATCGGTTTAATTGCTTTCAGAAAACGGAATGAAAAATTAGCAGCTGATATAGTTGGAAGCAAGAGAAGAAAAGCAATGAGAGTGGCGAAGAAAAGATTAATTGTTGCTGAAAAACATTTGACTCATCATGACAAAAAGAACTTTTATGATGAAGTATCACGAGCCATTTGGGGATACCTCAGTAGTAAATTAAATATTGATATGGCTGAACTTTCAAAAGAAAATGCGGAAGAAAAATTATTAACCAAAAATGTGAATGCAGAAACAATTTTGAAATTGCAGCAATTGATTAATACTTGCGAGTTGTCTCTTTACTCACCATCGAGTAACGATTCAGAAATGAAAAATAATTACACCACCGCATTGAATTTAATTGCAGACCTTGAAGATGAAATTAAATAGCCCCACTCTAAATCTCTCCAATAAGGGGAGAGACTTAGTTCTTCTCATATTTTGTCTCTGCAGAGTCACCCGAAGGGGACTCTGCGCTGCAATCGCTTTAGTTAGTTTCATTTTATGCAATTTCATTTCTGTTGCAAATACTCAGTCAACCGAACAACTTTATAAATCTGCCAATCAGCTTTATAAATCAAATCAGTTTGGAAAAGCAGATAGTTTGTATGAAAAAATAATTTCGCAGGGATACAAGAGTGCTGAAGTGTATTACAATTTGGGAAATTGTTATTATAAATTAAATGCAGTAGGTAAATCTGTTCTTGCGTTTGAGCGTGCACTCAAACTTTCGCCGAAAGATGAAGACATTCAACATAATTTAATGTTAGCTAAATCTAAATGCCTGGATAATATTCAACCGATTCAGCAATTGGCAATTATTGACTTGTGGAAAAATTTTATTTCATTCAACACTTCAAACGGTTGGGGAATTTATTCGATGATTGCTATCTGGCTTTCCATCCTTGCTTTTGCCATTACATTTTTCATTGGGAGAAACAGCGTTTCGAATTTGCTGACTTTTCTTTTTCTTATAGCATCACTTTTGTTTTTATTGCTTGCAATCAACCAGAAAAATTCAGAACAGATTTCAAAAGATGCAATATTGATGGTAACAGCCATGAATATAAAAAGTGCACCGGATAGTAACTCGAACGATTTATTCCTGATTCACGAAGGAACCAAATTACACTTGCTTGATAAGGTTGGCGACTGGATAAAAATCAGGTTAGACGATGGAAAAGTTGGATGGATTGAGAAAGGAAATTTTGAGAAGATTTAATTATTCCCGATATTTTTCATTCTGAAATCATCCAACAGCTTATCAACTTTTTCCTCGGTAGTTAAATGCTCATAATAATATTCTCCAATCTGCATCATGGGTGCATAACCACAGGCACCGAGGCACTCAACAGTTTTTAAAGTGAACACTCCATCGGTAGTTGTTTCACCAACATTTATTTTCAATTTCTTTTTCAAATAATCAACCAGCCATTCTCCTTTCATGATTGCGCACGGACCGGTGTGACAAACTTCCAACAAAAATTTTCCAACCGGTTTCAGATTGTACATCGAATAAAAAGAAGCCACTTCATAAACTTCTATCGGTCGAAGCTTCATCAACTCTGCAACTTTATCCATTGCTTCCACACTCAACCATCCAGCATTTTCATTCTGCACAATGTGCAACACCGGCAGCAAAGCAGATTTACTTTTTCCTTCGGGATATTGTTCCATCACCGTTCGAATCTGATTTTGAATTTCTTCGGACGGATTAAATGGTTTGTTTGTTTTTACTGCAAGCATTTTATTAAATCAAAAATTAAATATTAAAAATCAAAAAAATTTCTGCGACTGGGTTTCATTATCAAAACGAAGTTTCAGAGTTCCTTTTAAAACAAAAAATTATTTACGAACTAAATCTCCAAATTATTATCTCGAAATTAAGCATCTAATTCACCGGCAATAATGTTCATACTACTCATGGCAACAATAGCATCTGACAGCAGGCAGCCTTTTACCATTTCAGTAAATGCCTGGTAGTATATGAAACACGGGCGACGGAAATGCAACCGATAAGCTGCTCGACCACCATCACTGATTAAATAAAATCCAAGTTCACCGTTACCGCCTTCAACTGAGTGATACACCTCTCCTTTTGGAGCATCAATTTCTCCCATCACAATTTTAAAATGATAAATGAGCGCTTCCATGTTATTATATACTTCTTCTTTTGGAGGAAGATAAAACTGTGGTGCATCGGCATGATAAGGCCCGGCCGGTAATTTATCCAGAGCCTGACGAATAATTTTTAAGCTCTCCCAAATTTCCTGATTGCGAACCATGAATCGGTCGTAAGTATCGCCCTTGGTTCCTACCGGTATGTTGAATTCAAAATCTTCGTAGCTGCTGTATGGACTCATGACACGCACATCGTAATCTACTCCGGTAGCGCGAAGGTTTGGCCCGGTGAAACCATATTGCAAGGCAAACTCAGGAGTGGTAGGAACTGTTTGTGTGCGATCCATGAATATCCGGTTGCGCACCAATAAATTTTCGAACTCCTTCCATCCTTTCGGAAAATCTTTCAGAAATGTTTCGAGTTTTTTAAAAGCAATATCATTGAAGTCGCGTTCCATCCCTCCCACTCTGCCAATATTGGTTGTTAGTCGTGCTCCGCAAACTTCCTCCCAGATTTCATAAATTTTTTCGCGCCATTGAAACACATAAGTAAAACCGGTGAGTGCGCCGGTATCAACACCAATTACACTGTTGCAAACTATGTGGTCGGCAATGCGGGCAAGTTCCATAATTATTACACGCAGGTACTGAGCGCGCTTTGGAACCTGAACTCCCAATAATTTTTCAACAGTCATGTGCCAACCCATGTTGTTGATTGGCGAGCTGCAATAATTTAATCGGTCGGTGAGTGGAGTTACCTGATAAAACGGGCGATGCTCTGCAATTTTTTCGAACGCACGATGTATGTATCCGATTGTTGAATCGCCGCTAACAATTCGCTCTCCATCAATTTCAACAATGGTTTGAAACACACCATGTGTTGCAGGATGTGTTGGCCCGATATTGAGTGTGATTGTTTGCTTCTCTAATGAATCTGCCGAAAGAGTGATGTGTTCCTGGTTGCTCATTGCTGTTTCATCCTATTGTGAGGCGAAAATAGATAAGGAGATTGATTTAATAAATTTCAATTGATAATGATCCATTTGATTAACCATTCAAGTCGACGATAAATTATTCTTCAATCAAGTTTATAGATATGACTTCGATGTTTGTATGCACTCCGATTTCGGCCTGTAAATTATTTCAAGAAAAATTTCTTATTCAGTTTTTCAAACGAAGGTGTCTCATGATAATGCCACATACCCATCACTGTTGAACCCTTCATCAGCATAATTCCTGGATTGCTGCGAATCATAGTTTTTAAAACTGTGCCGTCACAGTAGTAAAATGGAAAAGCAGCATTCACTTCATGACGGAAAGGATCGGTAACTTCATAAGGTGTTGATGTAAGCATAACTGTTTTCACTCCGTGCTTATCACACTCGTCAGCCAGTTTAACAATATTTGTAAATGCACTCTTGTTTGCAGTATCAAGTTCGTAACAAATAATCCATAAACGATAATTCGGATCATCTAAAATTTCTGCTGTTACATCCGGACTGTCTTCACTCCATATTTTAAAGTCAGTAATTTTTGGTTTGTCGCCTTCCACTATCACCTGATTGTCCTGCTTCACAAATTCATGATTCGCCATCCACACCGAATCCGAAAAAGGTAATTCACTCATCAGGTATCCTTTTTCAGTGTTGTTTGTTTTGTCTTTGTAAACCAATTTCAAAACAGTGCTGTCGCGTTTTGCTCCGGGAGGTAAAGTCACTTGTTCGCGCAGATTATTTCCGATTTTATAAGCACGAAAATCAATAATGGGTAAGTAGTTGTAGCAGTATAAAGTAAACAACGAAGGAATCAACACAGCCATTGCCACATGAAACTTACTCCACTTTAAATTGAAAACAGGATTGATGTGCTTGCGATAAATAAAAATGACGAGAATGAAAACAAGCAACACCGCATCCTTAGTAAACGAAGTCCACGGAGTCAGGTGAAGAAAATCGCCGAAGCAACCGCAATCACTCACAGCACCGGTAATCGCGCTGTATCCGGTGAGGAAAGTAAAAAACACAATCAACCCTAAAAGCATCCATGCAGTAAACTCCATGAACTCACCCAATAATAAAATAACACCAAGCGCAATTTCCAAAACACAAATTCCCATAGCCATCCAAACAGTGAGAGGAATTAAAAACGGCATGTGAAAAATCTCGAAATACTCATCCAGCTTGTACGAAAAACCAAGCGGGTC
>JAHEZG010000074.1 GCA_023251195.1 Chitinophagaceae bacterium
AGTCAGGTGAGGCACAAATCAATGTAATTGATTTAAGCGGAAAAAAAGTTTTTGAAAGCACAACTACAGTGCTATCCGGCACTTCCAAAATTTCATTGCCACTTGAAACCATTTCTTCCGGAATGTTTTTAGTTAATGTAGAGTTGAACGGAACAACACAAACACTTAAGTTGGTTAAAATTTAATCATTATTCATTCTGAAATAATTTAAATGCTGCCCCTGAAAAGGCAGCATTTTTTATTTAATAATTTGGTGCGTGCAATGATTTTTTTTGAACAGGTAATGTTTTCTTTTTAAAGAATTTTTAGTTGTCAGTTATTTTATGATAACTTTATAGAAGATTTAAACGAATGAACATCCGGCATTTCTTACTTATACTTTTTTATTCAATGATAGCATGTGCAGTTAATGCGCAGGATCACAAAGCCATCAGTCAGGAGTTGCACTTCCGCGAAAACAAAAATCAATGGGATTCAAGAATCAATTTTATCGGATTCATGAATGGCGGTTGCATTTATTTAGAAAACAATACCATTTCATTTAAATTATTTAATGGAGAAGATTTAAAAAAAATGCATCCTAGAAAGGATAAGTATGTAACTGTTCACAGTCATATTTATAAAATGCATTTTCTGAATGCCAATCCGAACCCGGTAATAGTTAAAGAATCACCTTCAAGTGAGTATTATAATTATTTCATTGGAAACGATTCAACCAAATGGGCGAGCGGAGTAAAAACTTTTCAATCCATTACCTATCTGAATCTTTATCCGAATATCGATTTGCGTATTTACGGCATGGGTTTAACAATGAAGTATGATTTACTGGTTCATCCGGGTGCCGATATCAATAACATTAAAATCTCTTATGAAGGTGCCGATGATTTATCTGTTCAAAACGAAAATTTACACATCAAAACTTCGGTTGGCGAAATAATAGAAGCTGCCCCATTTTCTTACCAGAAAATTGCCTGGACTGTTTTACCGGTAAAGTGTAAGTATGATTTAAAAAACAATTTGCTGCAGTTTGTTATGCAGGAAAAATACGACGGTACAAAAGATTTAATCATTGACCCAACATTGATATTCTCCACTTTCACAGGATCAACCGCTGATAACTGGGGATTTACTGCTACATATGATGATGCAGGTGATTTGTACTTGGGTGGTTATGTAAATACCGAACAATTCGGTGGAGCTTATCCTGTAACTGCCGGTGCATTTCAAACAACATATGGTGGAGGAACAGGTGGCGGAAGCGGCAGCGGAAACGGAAATGGTTTTTCAAGCGACATGGGTATTACCAAGTTTAACAGCACGGGTACAGCCATGATGTATTCCACCTACCTCGGTGGAAACGACAATGAAAATCCACACAGCTTATTTGTTAATTCAAACAATCAACTTTGTGTTTATGGAAAAACTTATTCGGCAAATTATCCGGTAACTGCCGGTTGTTACGACAACACTTACAACGGCAACTCCGATATTGTTGTTACTGTTTTTAATACTACTGGAACTGCATTGATTGGCTCAACATACATAGGTGGAAGCGGACAAGATGGAATTAATTTTGATCCGCATGAATTTATTTTCGGCGGGTTAAAATATAATTATGGCGACGATGCACGGGGTGAAATTATTTGTGATCCGGCAAATGCCATTTATGTTGCCTCCTCCACCAACTCAACAGATTTTCCTGTTTCAGCCGGATGTTTTCAAGCAACAAGTGGCGGCGGTCAGGATGGTTGTGTTTTTAAATTAAATCCTACCTGCACATCACTTATCTTTTCAAGTTACCTTGGCGGTAATGCTGAAGATGCGTGCTATTCGCTCGACAGAAAAGCCAGTGACAATACTTTGTACATAACAGGCGGAACCGGCAGCAATAATTTTCCGGCAGTGGCCGGTGGGGTTAACCCGGCTTATCTCGGTGGTAGTTGTGATGGATACCTTATTCATTTGAGTTCAAACGGAACCTCTGTTTTGAATTCCACTTTTCTCGGAACTTCTTTTTTTGATCAATCATACAATGTAAAATTGGATGAGGCCGAAGATGTTTATGTGGTGGGTTTAACAGAAGGTACATACCTGGTTACTGCCGGTACTTATAATAATCCGAACAGCGGCCAATTCATAACCAAGTTAGATCCGGCACTTTCAGCTATATCTGTTTCAACTGTTTTCGGTAATGGTAATGGATTGCCGAATATTTCACCAACTGCTTTTCTGGTTGATACTTGTGGTAACATATATGTTTGCGGATGGGGTACATCTCAAGCACTCTTTGGCCATACAACCGATATGACCAATATGCCACTTACGCTCGATGCATTTCAAACCACAACAGATGGAACTGATTTTTATATCATAGCATTCAGCAGCAATGCCCAACAACTTTTATATGGAACTTATTTTGGTGGCAGCGGAGCAATTGAACATGTTGATGGTGGCACCAGTCGTTTTGATCGCAGAGGGTTTATATATGAAGCAATTTGTGCTGGTTGTGGTGGCAATTCCCTGACCCCGACTACTCCGGGTGTTTGGAGTAATACCAATAACAGTACAAACTGTAATGAGCTTGGTTTTAAAATGGAAATTAATTTATTTGAAGTTACCGCTCAGGCAATTGCCGATCCTGCTGCTACCGGATGTGCACCGCTCACAGTTAATTTTGTGAACAACAGCGTAAATGCAACTCAATATTTTTGGGATTTTGGTGATGCCTCCGGAACCACATCAACCCTGTTTCAACCAACTTATACCTATAATGTTCCGGGCACTTATAGTGTTATGCTGATTGCTGATAACCCAACCAGTTGTTTTGGTCCCGACACAGCTTATACAACAGTTATTGTTTTAAACACTTTTGTAAATGCCAACTTCAATGCAATTATAAATGACTTGTGCGATTCGGTAATTGTAACTCTTTCAGGAACAAGCTCCGGTTCGGCCACTCAATTCAGCTGGACTTTCGGCGATGGAACCATAGGAAGCGGTCAAAATGTTTCGCATGTTTATTATAACGATAGTGTTGCCGTCATTTCATTTGTTATTACCCTGATAATTGATGATTCCACGGCATGCAATGCGGGCGATACAGTTTCGCAAACCATAACTGTATTTCCAAAAGTAGATGCCGGAATCGGTAATCCTGATTTTACAGGATGTGCCCCGCTCGATTGTAATTTCTTTTATGTAGGTCAATCACAAACCAATGTAATTTGGGATTTTGGAGATTCATCGCCAACATCAACTTTATCAAATCCAACACATACCTATACAGTGCCCGGTACATACACCGTTACAGTTATTGGTTCTAATCCGGTAGCGTGTAATCTTGCTGATACTGCAACAAGTACTGTAACAGTTTTTGCTTATCCGCCCATTCCATCCTTTTCTGCTTCACCAACTACGGTTATGTTGTATGATCCAATCGTATTTACAAATACTACAATTGGTGGTTTAGAATATTACTGGATTTTTGGTGATGGCACAACATCAAGTGAATACAGTCCAACTCACATTTACGAAGATGGGGGCGATTTTCATGTTTGTTTATTGGTGAATACCTCAACTCCTTGTCCTGATTCGGTTTGTCAAAAAGTAACCATACTTCTTCCGCAGGCGGTTGATGTTCCAAATGCATTTTCGCCAAACGGTGATGGATTTAACGATATACTTTATGTTAAAGGCCAGGGAATCACTGAGTTTATTTTTAAAGTTTTTAACCGGTGGGGCGAAAAAGTTTTTGAAACAACCGACCTTCATATTGGTTGGGATGGAATTTATAAAACCAAGCCTCAGGATATGGATGTATATGTTTGGGAATTGAATGCAACTTTGGAAGACGGCACAAGTGTAGTCAGAAGTGGAAATGTTTCGTTACTCAGATGATGATTAGTATTATGCAAAAAAAAATTACCGCCCTGTTTTTAATCCTGCTCATGAGTAACCTTGTGAATGCTCAGGATATTCATTTCTCACAATACTATGCTTCACCAATGACTGTAAATCCGGCTTATACCGGAATGTTTAACGGCACATACCGAGTAGGTGCCAATTATCGCAATCAATGGGCGAGCGTTACTGTACCTTATAAAACCTTTGCTGCATACGGCGATTTTGGTTTAATGCATAAGCCCTTTAACAAATATTTTATTGGCGCAGGTTTATCATTGGTAAATGATGTGGCCGGGGATGGAAACCTGGCGGTTACAAAACTCACCGGAAACGGTGCATTTCATTATGCATTAGATGGTTCAAAAAATTATTACCTGTCAGTTGGTTTGCAGGCTTCATACATTCAAAAAAAAATAGACTGGAACAAATTGTACTTTGATCGGCAGTGGGACGATGTAAATTTTAACAGAAGCCGGCCGAGTTTTGAAACAGGCTATTCTCCTGCATTTCATTATTTCGATTTTCAAATTGGTGCATTGTATTCATTCATTGTGAATGCAAAAGTTGGTGGTTATTTATCCGCATCATTATCGCATGCCCTTCGACCTAAAGATTCTTTTTATGGCGCTGATTATAAATTGGGCGGACGGCCGCAATTAAGTGCCGGCGTTAACATTGATATCACTAAAGCATTTACTTTTTATCCGAGTTTTTATTATCAGAATCAAAAAAATGCATCTGAACTTTTAACCGGAATAATGATGAGTTACAAACTCGCACCGGATGAACCAGCAAGCAATAAAATTTATTTCGGCACCTATATTCGAATGAAGGACGCATGGTATCCGGTAGTTGGATATGAATTTTCAAACATTCGGGTATTGCTTAACTATGATATTAATTATTCTGAATTGCAACCCGCCAGTCAGGGGCGTGGAGCATTGGAACTATCCATTCAATACATTGGTAATTTTGGCAAACCTCCAAGAGGTATTATTGATATGCCTTGTCCGAGGTTTTAATCCAGAATCTATTTTCCCTGGTGATCTGAAGCACTTTCCTTACAACTTTGATAATTATGTACCGATTGTGTTGCCGAAGAAAGGTGTAACATTTAATCTCACTCCTGAAAATATTGCGCTCGATAGCAGAATTATTTCCGATTGCGAACTACACAAACTTGAAATGGGCGGCGATAAATTTGTGATTGATGGAAAAGAATCCTCCAATTACACTTTCGCAATGGATTATTACTGGATGATGGATGATAACCGCCACAACAGCGCCGACTCACGCTTCTTTGGTTTCATTCCGGAAGATCACATTGTAGGTAAAGCATGGTTCATCTGGATGAGTTGGGATAAAGACGGAAATTTCTTCAGCAAGATTCGCTTGGGAAGAATATTCAACGGAATACACGGGGAGAATAACTGCATTCGATTTTTATAAATAAAAAAGGTGAGTTGATTTTCAACTCACCTTTATTATTTGCCTGATATTATCAGCAATTAAATTTTCTTCAACTCCAGATTAACTCTGATTACAACATCAGTACTTACAACCGATGTTCCTTCCGAAACAACATTCCAGTTAATCTTGTAATCCAAACGATTGATAGTTGTAGTAGCAACATACCCTGCCTTTGTATTTCCGTAACCATCAGGTTTTGTTCCTCCGTAAGTAACATCATAAGTTACAGGTTGTGTTACATCGCGGATGGTCAAGTTGCCGGTGAGTTTATATTTATTATCTGCAATGTGTTCAAACGACGAACTCTTGAATGTCATCTTCGGGAATTTTTCAGCATTGAAAAAATCATCGCTCTTCAAATGATTATCGCGAACATCATAATCAGTATCAATCGAATTTACATCTACTGAAAATTCAACCTGTGCATCGCTCATGTCATCTTTCGAATAACTCATTTTACCATCAAATACTTTAAACTTTCCTTCCATTTCAGAAACACCTAAATGCATAACAGTAAATTTTACATTGGAATGTCCAGGGTCGCAAGTCCAGATGGTTGCTTCTGCCGGAAGTTTTGTCCAGTTAATTTCTTTTGCCGGAACAATTATTCTGTTAGTTTTAAATGAACCAATTACGAATGCACTTCCAAAAAGAAATGCAATTACTGTTAATGCTGTTAGAATTTTTTTCATGATTTTGATTGTTGTTTAATTGTTTAATTCTGAATTTTATTTTGATTTGTTTTTAATTTTATTTTATCTGTATTAGATTGAATTTGCTTCTTGCGCTCCTACCCTCTCAGTTTATCAAGCAGTTCGTTTAATTGCTTTGCTTCCTTTTGAGTCAGTGTTTTCATACTCTCTTCCATGTCTTCCATTTCCACATCGAGTTTGCTCAAGAGTTTTAATCCTTTTGCAGTGATTAAAACATTCACTGCTCTGCGGTCTTCGGGACAAACTGTGCGCTCTACTAAACCTTTGGCAATTAATTTATCTACGATGCGCGATGCATTACTCATCTTATCAATCATTCGGTCAATCAGCAAATTGACTGTGGCAGGTTTTGGATGCTGTCCACGAAGGATGCGCAGAATGTTGAACTGCTGAGTGGATATACCGTGCTTCTTTAACACGCTGTTATGATTGGTATTCATCCAGGCAACGGTGTAAACAAGGTTCACTGCCATTCTGTGAAACTCACTTTTGAATTTCTTCTGCTTGATAGCTTCTTCAATTTTCATGACACGATTTCTGTTTTGATGACACAAATATATGTTGGTACATTTAATGTTACAACATATAAACAAAAATAATTTCAAACAATTAAAATCTAAACAAAATGGCAACATGGAAAATTGAAGCCTCTCATACCGAGATCAACTTCAAAACAAGACACCTGCTTATCTCTACTGTAAGCGGACACTTCTCAAAATTCGAAGGAACAGTAGAAGCGAACAGCTCAGACTTCACTGATGCACAGATTAATTTCTCTGCAGACATTGACAGCATCACTACTAAAGATGAAAGACGCGATGGTCATTTAAAGTCGCCTGATTTTTTTGATGCCGCAAATCATCCTAAACTTTTGTTTGTGTCAAAATCACTGACAAAAAATGCAGTTGGTGAATATGAATTAACCGGCGACTTAACTATTCGCGGAATAACCAAGGAAGTGAAACTGAATGTTTCATTCAACGGAAGCGCTAAAACTTTCGGCGGAACAGAAGTAGCTGCTTTTGAAATTACCGGAAGCATTAACCGTTTTGATTTCGGATTACAATGGAATGCTTTAACTGAAGTTGGAGGCATTGCCCTCGGAGAACAAGTGAAAATCGAAGCCAATGTTGAATTAAACAAAGTGGTTGCGGAAACACTTCAGGCAGCTTAATTAAAACCTGAATTAATATTTGAATCGCTGCATGCTGCAAAGTGTGCGGCGATTTTTTATTTACATATTAATAAAATGGAACGCTGATTTTCATGATCATTAAGATTAATTATGATTTCTATCTGCGCGAAACATAAGAATCATAACAATCTGTGTTCTATCCCAAACTAATAATACTAAACTTCTTTTCAAAAGGATTAAATGCCTCGTGAATAATAGTAAAGAACTCCACTCCGTGAGAAAGATAAAAGGCGATGAAACTTTCGTGGCGCTCCTGCAGTGAATTGTCGGGGAATAATTTTTCTTTCAGCTTGCGTATTTGTTGAATGCTGTCCTCGTGTTTTTTCTTTTCGGTTTTTAAGAGTCGTTCTTCCAGCGACTGAATAAATTTTAACACCCGTGTTTGTTCCGCTGCAATCTGATTCTCTAAAGTTTTATCCAGCGCGGAAGTTTTTGATTTCAATTGCTGAAATAACTTTTCCAGTTCGCTGCGCTCTTCATTCATCTGGAAAGAATCTCCCGCTTGTTGCAGTGTGAATGATTTAATCAGCTCTTCTATATCGGTAAACAACGATGTTTCAGTAAGACTGAATTTATTCATTCGTGCGGCTGATGATTTATCTATCACCAATGCGCAGTTGCGTAAAAACAAAATCGGGAAGGCGATTTTATAATGCTCAAATGAATTCTTGAATTCCATAAAGTACGAAACTTCTGCGCCACCGCCTATGAAAGCAATGTTCGGCAAAACCATTTCCTGGTACAATGGTCGAAGCACCACATTCGGACTGAAATATTCCGGATGATTTTCCAATTCACTCAGTATTGCCTGCTGACTGAAAGTAATTTCAGTGTTCAACACTTTGTACTCTGCTCCTTCTTTTACAATCCGTTCGCGAAGATTTTCTTTCAGATAAAACAGGTTGATATTTCTTGGCTTCACCTGCACAGGATACTTCTCTTCCAGTTTAACAATGGTCGCGTTCACTAATTTTTCTGAAGTGCTGTTAAGCAATTCATCCTTCATCACGGGTTGAAATATTTTCTTCAGCTCGATATCATCCCCATCCACAATCACTAAACCCTTCTCGCCGAAGAAACGATGTAACAGGTTTCGTGTTGCTTCGGTTATTGTTTTGCTTTCAAGGTATGCTGACTTTAATAATTGAATCAACTCATCAGTATAGGGCGAGTTGCCTGCAACTTCTTTCAGTCCATCAATTAATCCGCCTAAACTTTCGGTGTTGTAATTCCCGAAGCTTCCTTTTTGCTTCAGGTTCCATTCTATTTTCTTCCCGAACAACGAAATATGATTCAGCTCATCCACATCATGGTCCTCGCTTCCCATCCAGTACACCGGAATAAATTTTTCTGACGGATATTTTTCGTTCAGCATCTCCGCCATCTTAATTGCCGAAGTGATTTTATAAATCAAGTACAACGGACCGAGAAATAAATTCGGCTGATGCGCGGTTACTACCGTGAACGCATTTTCTTTTTTCAGCGCCAGAATATTTTTATGCGCAGCATCCTCTTCTTTCAACAACCCATCATACTGTTTCAGCAATGCATCTGCTAATTCTTTTCGGTAAAGTTTCTGATTTCGCTTGGTGCGAATGGCTTCTTCCACCGACAACATCGTTGGTTCGTGCACATAAAATTGTTTCAGCCACGCATCACCTTTCAGGTAATCAGTAATCAGTTTTGTAAAATATCCTGTTGCAGAATAATCGAGCGGTGTAACAGTATATGGAAGTGCGCTGCTCATACCTTTTTATTTTACTGACAGCTTTCTTAAAATCGTTAGCGAAAAACTTGCACAGTCTTCGACAAGCTCAGACTGACAATCTTTATTTAAACCAACACAACGCACTGTCATCCTGAGCTTGTCGAAGGATGTTCGAAGTGCTTTATTCATTAGAAGTTTAGTCAACCTTTTCACCATACAAATCAAACTCTTCGGCGCCGGTAATTTTAATATTGGCAAAATCTCCCACGCGCAGGTAAGTGTCCGTTGCCTTCACCAACACCTCGTTATCAATTTCAGGAGAGTCGTGCTCTGTGCGCCCGATAAAGTACTCGCCCTCCTTCCGGTCAAACAACACTCTGAGAGTTCGGCCAATCTGTCCTTCATTCTTTGTGCGCGAAATTTCCAGCTGCACATCCATCAACTGCTGAGCGCGCTTCTTCTTGGTGGCGACTGTTACATCATCTTTCAAGTCATAACCACTCGTGCTCTCTTCGTGCGAGTAAGTAAACACACCGAGACGGTCAAATTTCACCTCCTTCACAAACTCCACCAGTTCATCAAAGTGTTCCTTGCGCTCACCCGGAAAACCAACCAGCATCGTTGTCCGCAGCGCAATGCCCGGAACCTTTTCGCGAATCGTATTTATCAATGCAGTGATTTCCGCTTTGTCGGTTTGGCGCTTCATGGCTTTCAACACCGGGTCGCTGATGTGCTGAAACGGAATATCTAAGTAATTGCAAATGTTCGACCGCTCGCGCACCACATCCAGTATCTCCACCGGAAATTTATTCGGATATGCATAATGCAAACGAATCCATTCCACGCCATCAATGTCGGCAATGCGGTGTAACAGTTCCGGCAGTTTCCGCTCCTTGTACAAATCCAGACCATAGTAAGTCAGTTCCTGCGCAATCAATAAAAATTCTTTCACGCCCTGCTTCACTAATTTCTTTATCTCCGCCTCAATTTCCTCTATCGGTTTCGAAATGTGCTTGCCTCGCATCAATGGTATCGCGCAAAACGAACAGGTTCTGTTACACCCTTCCGAAATTTTTATGTATGCATAATGCGAAGGAGTAGTGAGCAATCTTTCTCCGACTAATTCGTGTTTGTAATCTGCCTTCAAAGTTTTTAAAAGTCTGGGCATTTCAGAAGTGCCAAACCAATTATCAACTTCCTTCATTTCATCTTTTAATTCATCACGATAGCGTTGACTCAAACATCCGGTTACAATCAATTTATCAATTCGCCCTTCCCGTTTTTGATTGCTGTATTCTAGAATGGTGTTTATACTTTCTTGTTTAGCATTATCAATAAAACCACATGTGTTGATGATAACAACAGAACTGTTCTCGTCATCCGAATCGTGAATCACTTCGTGATTGTTGGCGCGCAATTGTCCCATCAATACTTCGGAGTCAACTGTGTTTTTCGAACAGCCGAGCGTTACAACATGTACTTTAGGTTTGCGGAGAGTTTTGGTTTTCATTGCGGGGTGCAAAGAAATACTTTTTAGTACAGAGTTTCATTAATTAACGATAGAGTTGCACTTAGTATTTACAACTAAGAACTGACAATAAAAAAAACCGCTTCGAAAAATCGAAGCGGTTTTCCTTTTTACAAATCGTTTAAACTTTAATTACCTGCTGATAACAACTTTCGAAGTACTCATGGTTGCACCATCCTTCATCAGCTTCACAAAATAAATTCCGGAAGCAATATCTGAAACCGGAAGCTCCATTGTTTTACTTAGTTCTACTGTAACAGTTTTAATTATTCGTCCGCTCACATCGAATAAGGCAACAGCATAAATTCCAAGTGCATTATCTGCCTGCACATTTATCCATAATTTATCAGCAGCAGGATTCGGATAAATGTTGAGTTGAGTGGTGCTTTCAATATTGTTGACTCCGACATTGCCTACCAGTATTGTTGCAGTAGTAGTCATCACCGCCGCATTGTAATCAAAGTAAATAGCACCGGTGTTGTAAATGATATTCGGTGTTGGCATATTGGTGTTTGCCTTTATGCGGAAAGAAATCGCGCCATGACTTGCAGATTCATTCATATTGGAATCTGGTAGCATAATGTTCGAGAACATGAACTCCATAACCCGCTGGTTGCGGATGCTGACTGAAACAGGATGCGATGAACCGAGCAATTCAAAAGAACCTAAATCAAGATTTGCATCCATGGAGTCGCGCACGAGGATATTAAATGCAGTATCGTTGCCTGTATTCTGAAAGCGAATTTTGTATTCGAAATAATTAGTGCCTGCTGTAACATAAGAAACGGGAACGGCAGAAGGTGTAACAGTCTTTTCGTTCGGATCGAAAGAAGAAATAACCACTTCCTGGTAATTGATGAAATTATCGTTCGGCGTGTTCTCTGTATTGCCTGTTGATGTAACACTGCATGGAATTGCATAAGTATCACCGAGCAAAGCAGAACTTGGAATGTGTACATACACCTGAATGGTTCTGCTTTCGCCGGGCATCAGGTTACTGAAATTCCATTGCACCGAATCTGTTCCCATCCAACTCATAAGCGGATTGGAATAAACAAAGTACAGCGCAGCTGGATAACCCAGCGCAACCATACCGCTCATTGCTGTGTCAGTTCCTACATTTTTATAGGTGATGAAGAACGATGCCGTCTTATTGGGTCGTGCCGGACAAATGTCACTCACAAAAATGCGCAGGTCACGAATGCCGGGTGTGGGATAGAAACCGAAATTCAATAATGAATCGATATCACCTAAAGCTGTGAAGCTTGCTGTTTGTGTTGCCGGAGTTGTTAGTGTGTGATAGATGGGAGCATTGGCAACCGACACATTGTAAGTTCCGGGTAAAGTAAATAGCTGGTAATCGCCATTGATGCCGCTCATGGCATAGTAACCGCCGGTGTTTGTTTCCAAAATGATTTCGTTCATTCCGGTTTCTCCTGCATCGAGGTTTGCGTTGTTGCTGAAATCGCGATACACCATTCCCGTTGCCTGACATGCATTGTCAACCATTGAAACAGCAGCAAAGTAGCCGGTGGAAATATTGAAAGGTCCGAAATTAGTGGGAGGATAAATCCATGTGGTGACACAAATGTTTCCTGAATTATCAATGCCCGCTGCCATTGCTGTTACTTCATTGCCGGGTGCATGTGAACTAAATGCTGCAATGCAATTTCCATTCAGATTAAATTTTGCCACATAGAAATCACTTCCCATCGGAGTGATGGCATAAGAACCCACATTCATATTCGCGCTGCATATTCCGACTACCACTAATTCATTCTGTGCATTTAAATACAGGTGATTCGCATTGTCGGTTCCGGTGCTACCGTAAAAATTTCCCCATTGAAAAACTCCTGCCGGATCGTACTTCACTAAGAAAGCATCGTCACTCACTACTCCTGTTTGTGTTACGAGTGTATCGAGAAAATCAGCATGTGAATCCCAATCGCCACTG
>JAHEZG010000394.1 GCA_023251195.1 Chitinophagaceae bacterium
GTAACAGATGGTGATACACTGGGGATTGAAAAACTTTATACCTCTGATGATATGATTGATACACTGCAGGCAAATAACATAAACCTGCTTTCGATTACCACGAACTTAAAAACCATTACACACAATCTCGCAGACGGACAAGGCACACTCGGAAAACTGTTGAACGACGAAACCATTTTTAACAGCATGCAATCAACCATTCTCACCCTGCAAAAAGCTGCTGCAAGCGCTGATAAACTCACTGCTTCATTAGCAGATTACAGTACAGGTTTAAATAAAAAAGGAACGCTCGCTAATGAACTGGTAACTGATACAGTAGTTTTTAATTCATTAAAATCATCGGTTATGCAATTGCAGAAAATAACTGTTACAGCAGATTCACTTACTGCCAATCTGAAAAATGCCAGCAAAAATCCGAACAGTCCGATTGGTGTTTTACTTCACGATGAAAAATCCGGCGCATTGCTGAAATCAACACTGCAGAATTTAGACAGCAGTTCCTATAAACTCAACCAGGACCTTGAAGCGCTGCAACACAATTTTTTATTACGGGGATATTTTAAAAATAAATAGCTGAATTTAGTTCAGATAAATCAGAATCACCACTTCCAATAATTCAGAAGTCGTGCTAACCTTTGAACGATTGTCAATTGTTGTATCAATGATAAAAAATTGCTCTAATTGTTTTATGAAAAATGAAAAATTACCTGCATCAACCTCGGCAATTATTTTCAATCTGATTTTTCCCTGTGCTTTATAATCTTTTACCTGCCCACAACTTTCAATTATTCTATTAATGTTTCTGAACGAATTCTTTTTAGAATGCATGGAAGTGATTTTCAATTGCAGCAAATTCAAATCGTCGGGTTGATTATCGTGCGTTTCTTTCATTTGAAAAATTGCTGTTAAAAATTATGCTGTTAAATTCTTTTTCCATTTAGAATGCGCACGATTCGGAACAGGATAATAAAGTTCCCAATCAAGCCGTAACACTCTGCTTATAAAGTTTACCCATTCGTTAAATGAATCCGGTTTTTGAATGTATAAATGAGCGCCTGCATCAAATGCCTGATTCATTCCTTCCTCGGTTGCAGAGGTTGAAATCATAATCAGTTTTATAAGAATGCACTCAGGTCTGTCTTTAACTTCCCTTAAAAATTCAATGCCGTTAATGTTGGGCATATTCCAATCAACAAAAATAATATCGGGTAACAAGGCCATTGGTTTATCCAACTCTTCCAATGCAGCAAAACCATTGCTTAACAACTTTAATGTGGCAGAAGAATTTGTTGCAAGCAATGCTTCATTGAAAGTTTCGAGATCCTCCGGATCATCATCAATGAACAACAATCGTTTAACAGTATTTTGTTCTTTCATATCAGGCACAATAAGTTGTGTTGTGTTTTTAAAAGTTGAATGATTGATTGCATAGTTAAAAAAAACGGTTAATCTGTTTCACCCTTTTGACAGCCAGCCACCGGAAGGAAGGGACATTGGTTTGAAAAAATTCTTCAACATTAAAATCAGACATCATGCCATCATAAGAAAATAAAAGTGGTTTAAATAATGCGGTTACAGGTTATACAAATTATAAAATGAATAAAATGAAAACGATAGAATCAATAGATGCAATAGTTATGGCGCCATCTATTGCCAAGCGGGTTGCCGTTTTTCTTAAACCCGAATGTGTCAGGTTTTTAGGTAATGATTGCTTCACTGATCTGAACTACTGGAACAATGAATTTTCAGGACACGAAAGTTTTGAATCGGAAGATGATGTGAGATGTTTTGTGTTCAATATTATTTTAAAGAAACTTTTTTTCTACAGAAGATAAAATGAAACCGCTGTTGAAATGTGGATGCATGGGGAATTAAATTCTCAGGCATCCACAATTGGTGCAACACTTTGTGTATTCATGCAGCAATTCAGATTCAGTTGCGGGAGATTTTATGTGGGGCAATTCTTGTTATTTTTTCAGGTAAGAACCGCAAACAGATTTTTTACCATTAAAAGAGAACGCCATGAGATACTTCCCGCCATTTGTTGAAACCATTTCGGATGTGCCGGAATACCTAACAGGCGTACATAAATTAAGCGAGTCAATCACACGGCTGACCGCTGTTTCAAAAAAAGAAAAGATAACCATTCTGTTAGCTGATGATGATCTTGATGATTGTGAATTTTTTGAAGAGGCGATGGGAGAACTGGAGCAAAAAACAAAATTGAATTGCGTACACGACGGAGCAGAATTGCTTGCTTATTTAAAGAAAGAAAAATCTTTAAAGCCCGATATAATTTTTCTTGATATAAATATGCCCAGTATAGATGGTCTGGAATGCCTGAAAGAAATCAGGAAAGAAAAAAGCATGAATGATATTCCGGTAGTAATGTTTACCACTTCTACAAATCCGGAACATGTAATTACCGCTTACGAAAAAGGTGCGAATCTTTTTTGGTCAAAACCCGAATCACACGATGAACTTATGAGTATGACTAAAAAAATATTTTCGCTCAACTGGGATTTGCATCCGCCTAAAAACGGCAAAGCAAATTTTGTAGTTGAATAGTTTGCTATGCTGTAACAGTTTTTGCAGCCTCCTTTTCGGCGCGCATATTCTTCAATGTTTTGGTCCACAATAAAAGCTGCGCTAACATTCCATTTGCAGTTTTATCCAACCCTTCATCTGAAATAAATTTTCCGTGTTCGCTGATGTGTTTTGTAAACAAGGGAAGATTAATGGATTCCATCAGCGGCATCATGCTCAAAGCGGTAACCACCTGCTTCAGCATTTGCACGGAACGGGTTCCTGCGGCAACACCACCGTAGCTCACAAACGCAACCGGCTTGTATGCCCATTCATGAAAAAGAAAATCAATTGCATTTTTAAGCGGAGCGGGAAAACCAAAATTGTATTCGGGTGTTACAAAAATAAATGCATCGGCGCTTTCAATTTTTGAGCTCCAGTCTTTTGTGTGCTGGCGTTCGTATTTTTTTAATTTCGGATGCGCGGCTTCATCCAGGAAAGGCAGATTTATTTGTGCAAGATCAACCAATTGAGTATCGAACTCCGGGTGTTGTTTTGCGATTTCAAAAATCCAGTTTGCCATCACCGGTCCCTTACTTCCCGGTCGTGTGCTTGCTATT
>JAHEZG010000395.1 GCA_023251195.1 Chitinophagaceae bacterium
ACATTTCCTCCATTCAGTTTCCATTGATAAGAAGGAGTTGAACCACCATTTGTTGGTGTGGCGGTGAAAGTCACATTCGTTCCGGCACAAATTGTTGTTTGAGTTGCATTGATTGAAACAGCAGGTGTAACACTCGGATTCACAACCATCATAATCATATTACTTGTGGCAGTTGAAGTTGTCGCACACGCTGCATTACTTGTCAGAATGCAGGTGATCATATCATTATTCGCCAATGCTGAATTTGAATAAGTGGAAGAATTAGTTCCCACATTTCCGCCATTCAGTTTCCATTGATAAGAAGGAGTTGAACCACCATTTGTTGGTGTGGCGGTGAAAGTCACATTAGTACCAGCACAAATTGTGATTTGAGTTGCATTGATTGAAACAGCAGGTGTAACACTCGGATTCACCACCATCATAATCATGTTGCTGGTTGCTGTTGCTAAGGTTACGCAAGCGGCATTGCTTGTGAGCACACAGGTAATCATATCATTATTGGCAAGTGCAGAATTTGAATAAGAAGATGAGTTGCTTCCCACATTTCCACCATTTAATTTCCATTGATAAGAAGGAGTTGAACCACCATTTGTTGGAGTTGCAGTGAAAGTGACATTCGTTCCTGTACAAATTGTTGTTTGTGTTGCATTGATGGAAACTGATGGAGTTACATTCGGTGAAACTGAAACCGCTACTATTTGCGGCGAAGAACTTCCGCATGAATTATTGGCTGTAACAGAAATGTTTCCTCCACTGGTTCCTGCTGTTACATTAATAGAAGTTGAGGTTGATGTTCCGGACCATCCGCCCGGTAATGTCCATGAATATGAAGTTGCTCCACTTACAGAAGCAATGCTGTACGACTGAGAACTTCCACTACAAACTGTTACACTTCCGTTAATTGTTCCGGGTTGACCAGGAGCAACAGAACAAGCGCCATACTTAATCAGCAATCCAAAATTGCTGGATGGTGCTGTTGCATTTGCAGTAGTTGCATTCAAATCAATATCAACCGGACCATTTGTTAATCCGCAGGCAGCAAACAATTCTCCTGCATCATTTACTTTCAATCCATTTTCTGTTAAACCAATTGATGAACTAGTGATGGAATATTTTTTTGCAAAGAGCAATCCGAGATTGTTATCGTACTTCGCAATGAATTCATCATTTCCACCTGCCGGTGCTGTGTTATATAATTTCTGAACACCAACACCGCCATCAAAATCCAATGAATCAGTCAATTGACCCGAAACAAAAAAGTTTCCTGTTGCATGTTCTGAAGTGAATCCGCGAAACGCATTGTAGCCAGGACTTTCCAGTTCAATCGCATTCACCAAATCACCAAGATTATCATAGTGTGCTAAGAAACAATCGTAATTGCCAAGACTTGTGGTTCCGAAACTGAACTGTGTATTGTTATCCGGAAAATCAATAGTGTATCCTACATTTCCTGTAAAACTTCCCCCGAAATAAATATTGTAGTTGTCATCCACTTCAAAGCAATTGATGTTTACATAAAATGCATAAGCATAATAACTGCTTGCAAAAATTCCGTTCTTCGTCCAAGCGTTTGTAACAGCACCCGGGTCGCGCTTCATTAAATTGCCGGTCATACTTAAACCAGAAGAATAATAGAGGACATACCAATAATGCAAATTGTCAATTGCTATGCGAGGAGCCGATCTTCCCCAGTTGGCTGAAGAGTGACCTCCCCCGGAATAGGCAATTCCATCACCTGATGATGGATTGTATGAAACAATAAAACCTGAGTTATCAGCATTCGGACCGTTTGGCATTCCGTAAATAGTACAGCCGCTGTTTGGTGCATAATCCAATGGAGTTCCCCAATAATCAGCAGTAGCAAGTCCTGTTACTTTAATGTAGTAACCATCATAAATTACCTGCGCAGTGGTTTGGGCAGAAGAACCATAATCACAATAAATTCCATGTGCCCATGCAAAATTTCCTCCTGTATAAAGTTTCACAACAAATGATTTGTAACCATTCGGTCCGGCGCTGCTGTTAGTCATTTCATTGTTTGTTCCACCGTCAGTATTTAAGTCTATTCCACTGTCATTTGTATAACCAGTTACATATACATGGCTGCTGTCATCCACGCAAATTCCGGTAGGTGAAACCCATCCCCATGAGTTGGCCGGATTAATGGCTTTCGCCCACAAAAAATTTCCACTCGCATCAAACTTTGCGATGTACAAACCTTTATCGGTTCCGGGATTAACTAAATTATAAACCACACCGCTTGGGTCGAAATCACGAGTGCCTGTATATTCTCCGGTTACATAAATATTTCCGGTCGCATCGAGTGTAATATTTTTTCCGGTGCCTCCATATACTTTATGCCAGTTGTAATTCGGAACCTGCGCAATTGATGTCAGAGAAATCGAAATGCAAAAAATAAAAGCCGTAATTTTTTTCATATAAAGAATTTTATCAGTAATTGAATTTTTAATAGAGGCGAAAATAAACTTTCAAAAAAAAAGACGCGAAATGAATTAAAGTACTATCTCCTTCTTTCAATTGGTAAAAAGTAATTTATTAACCAAGAATTCAAATATTTATGTCAATTAAAGAAACACTCCGCCATTATTTCATATAATAATTCAAAGGCATCATCATTGACTAACCAACAATTTTTCCACTATCAACCCACAGACAACCAATAACAATTGCAGTTAATTACATTTGTTCCCCTTTTAAAAAGTGATAAGCACCATACTACATGTTAGGATTTCTCTCTAAATTATTCGGTACCAAGTCCGATAAGGATATTAAAGAATTACAACCACTCGTTATACAGGTCAACGAGTTCTTCAGTCAATATGCCACCATCAGTCACGATGAACTCCGGAATAAAACTAAAGAGTTCCGTACGCGCATTACTGAATTCGTGAAAGAGTTGGATGATGAAATAGATTCAATAAAAGAAGAAGCGGAAAAAGACGAAACTCCTTTCGATAAAAAGGATGAACTCTATAATGAGATTGATAAACTCGAAAAAGAGCGCGACAAAAAACTGGAAGAAGTGCTCATGCAGATTTTGCCTGAAGCATTTGCTGTGGTGAAAGAAACCGCTCGTCGCTTTTCGCAAAACGAAACAATTACTGTTAATGCAACAGAGTTAGA
>JAHEZG010000075.1:0-8305 GCA_023251195.1 Chitinophagaceae bacterium
TTCGCACAACATTATTTGTGTGGGGGTTGATGATGATTCTATTTGCCGCACTGTGAATCTGATTATAAAATCAAAAGGTGGTTTATCAGCTACTGATGGAATGATCGATAAAATTTTGCCACTTCCCGTTGCCGGTATCATGACCAATGCAGATGCTTATGAAGTGGCTAATGAATATTCTTCCATTGATGCATTTGCCAAACAACTCGGAACAAAATTGCATGCACCATTTATGACTCTTTCATTCATGGCTTTGCTTGTAATTCCTGATTTGAAACTGAGCGATAAAGGTTTGTTCAGCGGAAAGAAGTTTGAGTTTGTGGAGGTGAAATGTTGACTGAAGTTTTTATTACATTTATACCAACACCCTCCATTATGAAATCGAAGATTCACGAAAGCCTTATAAAAAAATAATTTCTAATGAGTAAAAAAATATTTACAACGCTGCTTATTGTTTTCTCTTTCTCTTTTTGTAAAGCACAGTGGGTTACTATACCGGATGCGAATTTTGTTACTTGGTTGCAATCAAATTATCCTTCTTGCATGAATGGGAATTTGATGAATATTTCATGTTCGGCAATTACAACTGCAACACAGATGGATTGCAGCAGTCAAAACATTTCTGATTTAACTGGAATAGAGTATTTTACTTCATTAGTTTATTTGTATTGTGATAACAATCAACTATCGAATCTTCCAACTCTGTCTAATTCATTAATAGCTCTTCATTGTTCTGAAAATCAACTTCATTCTTTACCAAATATGCCATCCTCGATTGATGAATTGAATTGCAGTTACAATTATTTATATTTTCTACCTCCATTGCCAGTGTTTATGAATACACTAAACATCTCACACAACGAATTTGTTGAACTACATCAATTTCCTGTATGGGCGGGCAACTTCGATTGTAGTTATAACAATATGTCTCTTATTACGCAATCAGTTAATGCGTGTAATTTTAATTGCAGTCATAATCAATTTACCACTTTGCCCCCACTTTCAAGTATATGTTCTATTGATTGCAGCTATAATTTACTCTCAAGTTTGTCATTTATTCCGTATGGTGCGATACCAGATTTTACTGGCCTCGCATGCAGCCATAATCAAATAAGCAGTATTACAAATTTACCCTCATCTTTATTTTGGTTAGATGTTTCATTTAACTCCGGATTAATTTGCATTCCTGAATTACAAAGTATTATAGGAACAACGAATGGTAATTTCAACATCTCCAACACAGGAATCAATTGTCTCCCCAATTTAATAAATCACACAGGATATATAGCAGCAATTGACACAATGCCCATTTGTACTTGCACTTATCCATCAGGCATTTCAACTTCAAACATTACATCCACATCAGCAAAAGTTAACTGGAGCACTCAGTGTTGTTCGCAGTTTCAAATTCAGGCAAGAGTTAATGGTACTACTGCATGGTCAACTCTTACTGCATTGTCAACTGCGGTATCAAGAACTATTTCTCCACTAACTCCGGGCACTACTTATGATTTACGCATGAGAGTTAAATGCACAGATGCAATAACCTATTCCTCTTGGTCGCCAATACAAACTTTTACAACTTTGGTTACTTGTGTTGCACCAATTGGCATAACAGTTTCGAACCTGACACAAACTCATGCAACTATTAATTGGGCTGCTGTTGCCAATGCATACTGCTATAAATTACAAGGAAGAAAACTTGGAACCACAACATGGACTACCTACACCATCATTGCGCCGCTCACTGTTAAACAATTAAACGGTTTAACCGCAAACACCACTTATCAGTACCGCATGCAAACTGTTTGCAATGCCTCTGGTGTTCCCACTTCGCCTTGGACTGCCATCAGCACATTCAGCACTCCGCTTCGCATGGAAGGTGAAAGCATGGAGAATGCAACTATTGATTTCACCATTTATCCAAATCCGGTTTCGCAACTGCTGACTGTTACAGCTGACTTTTCAATCGGGGATGAAATTGAAATAAAAGATTTGTTGGGAAGAACACTTATTACTCAAACTTCAATTGAAGAATCTTCAAACACAATTGATGTGAGCAATTTATCTGCAGCACAATATTTTATTTCCATCAGAAGAACTGATGGAAGTGTTTTGATTAAACAATTTGTGAAGGAATAAAATCAGCATTCCTCATCCCATTTTCAAACCCTCCTTAGGCAAAAACTCTCAAAATTTCACCACTAAAGCAATTCGATGTATCGAATTACCTCCGTGGCTGCCACGGAGGTAATATGATGTATCTACTTACTTCCGTGGCTACCACCATTGCAATAGGATGCATCCGATGCACAACATTGGCTTCCACGGCAGTGATTTAATGTATCCGATAAACAGGTTTGGCATGCACCGAAGTAATTGGATGAATGGATTGGTAACTATATACATATGCGACCACCAAGACAGGTGTTTAAAAGCAGACAAAAAATGTTGATAAGATTATTTTAGCAAGACAGCGCCGTCTTGTTTGTCTATATTATATTTGTCCCGATTACAAGACGATACAATGGATATTAGAATTAAAAATACTCACGCTCAACTTCTTTTGGATGCTTATGACGCCAAGATAGAGGCAATTGACCAACAACTAACTCCACTTCAAAAGAAGAAAATCGAGTATGTGGAGGCAAAGCGTGATATACTTAGACAGATAAATGGAGAACAAGTGACAGACACCATTCCTTCATCTGTACAATCTAAAATTCAACTAAACGGATATGATTATGAATGGACTTGGGTTGATAAGGCAAAATACATTTTGAAAAAAAGTAATGCTCCACTGTCATCTGCCGAAATAGTTGACCAACTTTTAATAGTAGAGCCTAATATTAAAAGAAGTACAGCTATGAAAAGCCTGTCTTCTATATTGGGTGTAAGGGCAAAAGCAGGAATAGATTTTTTAAGAGCAAACAACTCTACTGGAGATAATGTTTACTCCTTGAAATAAAAAATGGACTGTCGCGAGGACAGCCCACTGTGAATTGCGTTAAAAAGGAGCGAAAAAAATCGCTGTTGTACACTGACTTGTGATGCAAACAGATACATCAGAGTTTCGACTCTCAGAGAACATCGCCTCCCTAATTACGGAGGATTGCGATTTGCTCTTTTTTCAATTGGATGGTGGTGTAAGCTACCACCGTCCAATTCTTTTTTTACTTCGCGGTAAAAGACAAAGGTATGTATTATAGCAATTACCTGTATTTTATTTATACACTTTTTTTGAGTGTTATAGTAACTCCTTCATATCAGTTCCAAGTGCATCCGTAATTTTTTTCAGACTAAGAATTGCCAAGTTGCTTTGACCTCGCATAATCTTGTTTAGGGTACTTCTTGTTATTCCTGTTTTAGTTGCAAGTTGTTTACTGTCCAGTTCTGCCATTATCAAAAGGCATCTGATTTTAAGACCAAGTTGTTTTAAAAATTTACTTTCTTCCATGTTGTTGTTATTTATTGATTAGAGTTTTGTAAGTCAATCTTCTTTCGCATTGGTGTAAAGCATTGTTGAACCTATCATCTTGCGCCCATTGCTTTCTATTGTATCGGTAAGTTGCTTCATTGCAGTATCTATCTAAATGCTTTGGTGAAACGCTGTGATGGATGCCTGTTATCTGTCTTTTCAGCAATGACCAAAAACCTTCGAGAGTATTTGTGTGCGCTGCACCTCTTACATATTCACCTTTACTGTGATTCACTCTTGCATGTTTGTAGGTATGCTTCAATCCAGTATAGCCAGCATTTTCATCCGATACCATAATAGAACCTTCTTCAACATTATCTCTTACTGCATTAATCAGAGTTTCTTTTGTAGTGTCAGGAATAATTTGGGTTACAACATTTCCCTCTCTTGCAATTGCGCCGAATACCATAGTCTTTCCTTTTGCCCATTGACCACCTAATTTTTTACTCTTGTGCTTATTGGCTTCTTTACCACCTACAAAAGTTTCATCAACCTCCACAATTCCACTCAATAATTCGGGTGCTGTGTCTTTAAGCATTTCTCTTATTCTGTGATTTAAAAACCACGCTGTTTTCTGTGTAACTCCTAACCAGTTGGATAACTGCAAAGAAGAAATTCCTTTGCTGTGAACAGATAAAATGTAGGTTGCTAAAAACCATTTAGTGAGAGGAACTTTAGTGTTCTGATAAATAGTGCCTACCGTAACAGTAAATTTCTTTCTACACTCTTTCTCTCGGCACTTAAAAACCTTACCATTTGCGAAACGGCATACATTTATAGAACCACAATGAGGGCAAGCGGGTGTACCATGCCAACGGCTTTGTTCTAATTCCTTTCTGCATTTTTCATCGGTGCTGAAAGTCTTTTGAAATTCTAATATTGATTTGAATGTTTTCATGTGTTTAAAGTTTATAACTATGGACAGTTAAGGCAAAAAATATATGCCCTACTTTTTAGTTGGGATTGAAGGAAATTTTTTAGTGTCAATAAATTGTACATTGTCAATCATTATACACTCCATTCTGTCTGCCTTAATTAGTTTATAAATGTATGAGGGTGTAACATCGTTATCCATTGCGTAGTTTTTTATTGTTTGCAAATTATCTGTTTCAACTTTCACAATGCAAATATAAACATAAAGTCCATAGTTGCAAACTTTGTCATAAATATTTTAAAATTATTTTTAATTTTGTGCAATGGCTAAAGTCAAAAAGAAAACAGCAAAGAAAGCATCAGCAATATTTCACGCTATAATCGGTGCTTCTGTAAGTGGTAATCCAAAACCAAAAAAGCAAAAGAAATAACTACAATTCTATAAATACTCTAACTTTTCCGTGTTAAACAAACTAAATAGTGATTTTAACTTAAAAAAATGACCGTTTATCGAAAAACACTTTTTTATTACAGACATATTTATAGTATTGCCGTACAAAAGGCTCTGTTCTTTTTAAAGAAGAAGGTATTTTCCTAAAAATTTGGCACAAACATAGCAGTCAAAAAAATCAATGGTAATTCAATATTCACATGAATTAGCTGATTCCAATTCGGAGTTAAAAAGAATTATTAATAAAATATCTCTGTGGATTTATAATACTTTAAACCTAAAAAAAACTAAGATTAGTATTTTAACAACTATTCTAAATAAAGTTAGAAGTAGTTGCAAGTCCAATCTTGATACTCTTATTATAACTCTATTAGGATTAGAGGCAGTTATTGATAATATGGATATTGAAAATCAGAAAAAATGTTTAACAGATATAAAGAAACTAAAAAATTATTTTATCAGGTTAGAAGTAAAACTGGATAAAACTAACTTCTTGGAAGACCAAGAATTAAAAATTAAATGGAATCAATGCTTAGATTCTATATTTGACTTAGAAAGTAATTTGAGAAAAAAGACATATTCTAATATACAAAAAGAGAATACCGATAAGGGGCTAATTTTAGAATTAAACAAAAAATCTAAAAATGCTATTGGCCATGCTCTTTCTAAGCATGGCTAATGAAAATATCAGTTAGGCAAGTTGTTGAGATTCCATTTAATCTGCCAAACGGAGTAGAGAATCACCCAGCTATTATAATCTCAACTAATAATGCTTTAGAAGAAGAAAGTCATGAGTTCTTTGTAGCTGTAATGACAACCCATAATACTATTGATGATGATTTTACTTTTGAATTAAATGCGAGTATGTTCGTGGGAAATAAAGTTCCATCGAGTAATCAGGTTAGGCTTCATTTAGTAAGTTCTTTTACTACTGAAGATATTATTACTAATAATTATCCTAATGTATTTATGAAGGAAGAATATTTTAAAAGAATGATGAAACAAATTATTGAAAAAACATTTGGTTTTAATATTAAATAACTGGTAACTATATACATTTTACAACAAATTATTTTACAATTTAATTAAATGATTTTAGTTGATGTAATATTAAGAGAAGGGTTATTATGGGTTATAGGATTTATGGTTTTTGTAGCCGCAATGTTTGTATGGTCAAACTATATTAACCTTAAAAGGGATAAAGAATTAATCAGTAAAAAGAATCATGAGTTTGAATTAAAAATACAAGACTTAATAAATCAAAATGGAAATAATGTTTTATCATTTAAAGCGCAGATAGCGGAAAGAGAATTAAAAATGAATGAACTGGCGCAAGCCGCATTTGAAAAGTTTAAAGAGAATGAATTGCAACAGCACAGAGAAGTAATGCGACAGGCTGCAATTCAAACTGCTGAATCATTATTACAGGAATGGAAAATAGGTTCGGAGCAAGGAATGAGGAAAGATGCGATTGCAAGGAGTATGAGTGTGAATTTAGGGAAGATTGCAGAAAACTTAATTCCGTTCAGTCACCACTTTAAAAAATTCAATCCTAAAGACGCAAGGTTTATTGGCAGTCCAATTGACTTGATTGTATTCGATGGAGCATCTGATAATAAATCTATCATAACAATTTATATTGTTGAGGTAAAGACTGGAACATCAGCACTAACAGCAAAGCAAAAGAAAATCAGAGGTGCAGTTGAGAATAAAAGAATTGAATGGTATCCAATAGAAATTGGTGAGCTCAATTGGGCAACAACAGAGGATACTTCTGTTTGATATTTCTTTTATCCATTGCTTGCTTAACATCGTATTTGAATTTATCCAAATCAATTTTAAATGTTTCGTAAGCATATACTGGTGGCGTTGCTATTTCCTTTTTAATCCAGTCAATTCTATTTTCTAATTCTATTCGGGTGTTATTTTCCATTTGGTCACTCATGTATATAGTTACCAATGGATTTGCTTCGGTGGTGGTACTTGCCTTGTTTATTATCTATTCTATTCAGTCAACAAGAATGCATTTTCATATAATATTGTACACACTTTTCAGTTTTGTATTCCATCATTATTTATTCTTGCATATACATTAATTCACTGTTTTATTTTATTAATGTTTTTCATACACTCACAATTCCCCTGTTTCAAATTTCCATCAAACAATAATTTCTTATTGCCTTCACTAAAATATCTTCGCCATCACATTTATAAAAATCAGTGAAGCGCACAATTAAGTATTACCGCATCGTTTGGCTCCATCATGATTTACCTGCGGGGCTTTCAGTTTTTTTTGTTGCGCTGCCATTGTGCATTGGCATTGCACTCGCAAGCGGCGCGCCTTTGTATGCTGGATTAATAACAGGAATTATCGGCGGCCTTGTTACCACACTTATCAGCGGTTCGCAATTGTTGGTATCTGGTCCGGGTGCGGGATTGAGTACTGTTGTTGCAGCAACAATTATTTCGTTAGGTGATTACCGTTTGTTTTTATTGGTCGTAATAATTGCCGGACTGTTTCAGATTTTATTGGGTGTATTTAAACTCGGCAGCATTGCAAATTATTTTCCATCGGCAGTTATTAAAGGAATGTTAGCGGCCATTGGCATTCTGTTAATTTCAAAGCAACTGCCCATTGCCATTGGATACAATGAACCCGATTTCTGGAACAGCGGTTTCCTTAATTTGTTTTCATCAAAAAATTTCTTTGGCAGCATTCACAACTTCAATTTACATTCAACACGAGGCGCTTATTTTATTTCAACTATTTCAATTGCGCTATTGATTTTATTTCAGCAGCCGTTTTTCAAAAAAATAAAATTTTTACCTGCGCCATTAATCGTAGTGGTTGTTGGAATAGTTATTAATTTTTTATTCACGCACACCGCTTCTGCTTTTTCACTGCGACCAACTCAGATGGTGAATATTCCTGATAATATTTTTAAGAATATTTTATTCCCCGACTTCACCACCATTTTTTCGCGAACCGATATTTGGGAATACGGAATTGTAATTGGCTTGCTCGCCACTCTGGAAACTTTATTGTGTGTTGAAGCCATTGACAAATTAGATAAACTCAATCGCATAACTCCTGTGAACCGCGAATTAATGGCGCAGGGTTTTGGAAACATTGCATGCGGCTTGGTTGGCGCGTTGCCCATGACGGCAGTAATTGTTCGCGGCGCTGCCAATGTTGATGCCGGTGCGCGAACGAAATTATCGTCGTTCACACATGGAGTTTTTCTTTTGCTCGCTGTGCTTTTTATTCCGTTTGTGTTGAGCATGATTCCATATGCGTCATTGTCGGCTATACTGTTAGTTACCGGTTACAACCTCACCAAACCCAAGTTGTATCGCAACATGTTCAGTCTCGGGCGCAAACAATTTCTGCCGTTCATCATCACCATCGTTTCAATTTTGCTTACCGATTTATTAATTGGCGTGAGCATCGGGTTACTCATTTCGGTTTACTACATCATACTCAATAATTTTAAAGCGGAATA
>JAHEZG010000075.1:8315-12374 GCA_023251195.1 Chitinophagaceae bacterium
ATAAAATTCAGAAAACCCGCAAGCACGCCACCGATGTGTTCGTTATAAAACTGAACAGCAATGTTACCTTCCTGAACAAAGTAAAACTGCGCGATGCCCTGGATAAAATTCCTGAATATTCGGTGCTCACAATTGATGGCAGTGAATGTAATTTTATTGATTACGATATTCTTGAAATCATAAGCGAATACGAAAACAAAGCACACACCCGCCACATCGAAGTTCATTTGTCAGGAATTGAAAAGGTGAGTGTAACGGCGATACATTGATTCATTATCTACAATGAGATAGAACGCAGATTATTATGATACTTATGATTCATTAAAATTTTTTATCTGCGATAATCATAACATTCATGAGAATCAGCATTACATTTATTTTCACTCCAACATATAAATGTTAGCACCACGCAATTTTTAATTGCAACAGAATTTTATGTTTGCTTCAATGCGGTTACAGAAATTTATTTATTTTTTACTGTTCACTATTCACTGTTTACTATTCACTGAATACTTGCACGCACAATCGGTGCACGATAAATATTCGTTGCACATTCATCATGCTACTGCGCCATTCAAAATTGATGGAATATTGGATGAAGTGGATTGGCAATTGGCTGATGTGGCAAAAGATTTTTTTTCAATACTACCATACGATACTTCTTTTTCAAAAAGCAAAACAGAATGCCGCGTTGCCTACGACGATGATTATTTTTATGTAAGCGCCGTTTGTTATGATGAGTTGCCGGGGCATTATGTAATTCAATCACTCAAGCGCGATTATTCTTTTCCGATTACGGATGCTTTTGCTGTGGTGCTCGACCCTTTTCTCGATGGAACAAATGGGTTCAACTTCGGTGTAAATCCATACAATGTTCAGCGCGAAGGCAGCATTGATAATGGCGGTAGCTTTGGTGTGAGCACTGACTGGAATGTGAAATGGATTTCGGAAACAAAAATTGAAGATGGAAAGTGGGTGTGCGAAATAGCTATTCCATTTAACAGCATCCGCTTTAAACCGCATGCTGATAAATGGTACATCAATTTTATCCGCAATGATTTGAAACGAAATGAACAATCAGGTTGGGTGCCTGTACCACGAAGTTTTAATCCGAGTTCGTTGGCTTTTACAGGTACATTAATCTGGGACAAGCCGTTGGATAAAACCGGAGAAAATATTTCGTTGATTCCGTATGCCATCGGTTCTTTCAATACTATTTCAACCGAAGGAAATGAAATTCATGCAAAACCAAATTTCGGATTGGATGCAAAAGTTGCGGTGAGCAGTTCGTTGAATTTAGATGTAACAGTTAATCCCGATTTCAGTCAGGTGGAGGTGGATGCACAGCAAACCAATCTCACCCGCTACAATTTATTTTATCCCGAGAAAAGAAGTTTCTTTATTGAGAACAGCGATTTGTTCGGGCAGTTTGGTTTCCGTCAAATCCGGCCATTCTTTTCTCGCAATGTTGGGTTGAGTAACGGAAATGTGATTCCCATTCAAGGCGGTTTACGCTTAAGTGGAAAGCTCACTCCTAAAGATCGAATCGGAATAATGAGTATTCAAACGGCTGATGATTCCATTGGAGGAAATGCAATCAGCGGCCAGAATTATTCGGTGATTGCTTACCAACGAAAAATATTTTCGCGCTCCAATATTGCATTCATCGGAGTGAACCGGCAGGCTTTCAGTCATTTTGAATTGCAGAAAATAGATTTCAATCGGGTAGCAGGTATTCAATACAATCTGGCATCGGCAAATAATAAGTTGGTGGGTTTTGCATTTTTTATGTACTCAAATAATATGGTTAGTAGTTATCGGGCTTATTCGCATGCTGCATTCTGGTCTTATAATTCAACTCACTGGCAGTTTGTTTACAATCATGAGTATGTAGGAAAAAATTTTTTAACCGATGTTGGTTTTGTTCCACGCTTATATAATTACGATGCTGCTTCAAAATCTGTTGTAAGAAATTCTTATTGGAGATTGGAACCAAACATTGTCCGAAAATTTTTTCCTGCGGGGAAATTGAAATTGAAAGTAAATAATTTTACAGTTCAACTTTACAGCAGTGATTATTTGAATGAAGAATACAAACCAACCGAATTGTATCAGGATATAACGATTCAAACTAATTTTCAAAACTCAGCTATATTTCAAATTGATATTGATCATACAGATTTGAATTTGCAATATGCAACTTCACTAAATCCAAAAGACACACTTTATTTTCTTCCCGGAAAATATTCGTATCAAAGCGCGGATATCAGATTCAGTTCGAATCTTCGAAAAATTTTCAATTATACATTGGTAGCGCAGTATGGTTCATTCTATACCGGAACAAAACTGACTTTCAATTCTACAGTCACTTACCGAATTCAGCCATATGCAAATCTTTCGCTCGCAGTAAATTATAATCAGGTTGATTTGCCATCGCCCTTCAAGGATTTTTATCTGCTGTTAGTTGGTCCAAAACTGGAATTCACTTTCACACACGATTTATTCTTCACCACATTTTTACAATACAATACACAGGTCGAAAATTTCAATGTCAATTGTCGGGTACAATGGCAATTCAAACCACTTAGCTATTTGTACTTAGTGTATAGTGATAATTACGAGACGATTAATTTTGGAAATAAAAATCGCCAGGTGGTTTTAAAATTTGTTTACTGGCTCAGCATATAAAAATGATAAACATAGAGAAACTGGATACTTATCTGCATAAAGGTATGCGGAAAAAATTGGTGGAGTCAATTGCCAAACGAGGAATTATTAATAAAGAAGTATTGGAAGCCGTTAACCGGGTGCCAAGGCATTTATATTTTTTCGATTCGGTTTTTTTAGAAAAAGCATATGAAGACAAAGCCTTCCCGATTGGTGAAGAACAAACCATTTCGCAACCTTACACAGTAGCCTATCAAACTTCATTACTGGAAATTAAAAAAGGAGAAAAAATTTTAGAAGTCGGAACCGGTTCCGGTTATCAGGCATCGGTACTTGCCCAAATGGGCGCAAAAGTTTTCACAATAGAACGACAAAAAAAATTGTACGAGAAAACAAAACCAATGCTAGCCGATTTTGGATATACAGTTATTAAATGTTTTTATGGCGATGGCTTTGCCGGCTTGCCAACCTTTGCACCATTTGATAAAATTGTAGTAACAGCTGCTGCACCATTCATCCCTGAGCAATTATTAAAACAATTAAAAGTTGGTGGATGGTTAGTTATTCCGGTAGGTGAAAATGTACAAAGCATGAAACGAATCACCCGCGTTTCAGAGGGAGATTGGAAAGAAGAGGTTTTTGATAATTTTAAATTTGTACCAATGTTAACCGGAAAAGTCAGCTAAGAATCATAAGGAATATTTTGAATCTGTAAGGTATCATGCAACCATTTTTTCACAATTGGTATCTGAATGAAGATTTCAATTATATTTGCCCACCAATTAAAAAAACAAAGAATCACATGAAGAAACTCCTTTTAATCATTCTGGTTATTGTAACCGCTGGAGAAATTTTTTACGGATGTAAAAAGGGTCCTGAAGATCCGTTTTTATCATTCCGGTCACGCAAGCACAGAGTTACCGGGCTTTGGCAGGTTTGCTCTTATAGAATCAATGATGCCGATTCTTTGATTGACAATATTTCTAAATTCGATACTGCATCTATAGTTTTCGGTTGTTTAGGTAAAATGACCTACACCAGAAAGAAAACTTACATTATGGAATTTGACGACAATGGACTGTATATTTTCAGAAATACTTTTTTATGGAAAGTCAGCAGAGATTGGAATGCCAATACCCCTCAATGTACCGATTCGTCTGATTATGTTTGGAAGGATACTACTTACCTAACTAAAGGACTTTGGACCATGGCTGGTGGAGTTGGTGATTATAAGAACAAGGAACTGCTTCAGTTAACTGACGGGGTTGACCAGGTAACAGGCCAGTCGTATGAATTAATTGAAGTTCGTGAAAAGGAATTAAAATTCAGACAGTCAGTAACTGATATTACCGGAACTGTAACAAAATGGGAGTGGACTTTATGCCCTTATTC